>SLDV01000051.1 GCA_007125165.1 Geobacteraceae bacterium
CAGCGGTCAACTGGGAATGAGTCGTCGATGCCGGATGAATCACCAGGGTTTTGGCGTCACCGATGTTGGCCAGATGGCTGGCCAGCTTGACCTTGTTGATGAAGTTTTTACCGGCTTCAAGCCCGGCCTTGATGTCGAAGGTCAAAATGGCACCTTGTCCTTTGGGCAGGTACTTTTGTGCCCGATCATAGTCAGGATGACTCGGCAACCCCGGATAGCTGATATTGCCAATACCGGGGTGATTGCTTAACCAGGTCGCCAGCTTAAGTGCATTTTCGCAGTGGCGTGGCATCCGTACATGCAGGGTTTCGAGCCCTTGAATAATCTGAAAAGAGTTGAAAGGGGAGATGCACGGCCCCATATCACGCAGCAGGGTCAGGCGCATCTTGAGGATATAGGCGAGGTTGCCCAGCGCCTCATGATAAACCAGGCCGTGATAGCTGGGATCAGGGGTCGTGAATTCAGAGAAGCGCCCGCTCGACCAGTCAAAGCGTCCACTGTCGACAACAGCACCACCGATGCTGGTGCCATGGCCGCCGATGAACTTGGTCAGGGAGTAACAGACGATATCGGCGCCGTGGTCGATGGGGCGGAACAGATAAGGGGTGGCTACCGTGTTGTCAACAATCAACGGCAGACCGTGGCTGTGGGCAATAGCTGAAATCGCTTCGAAATCATCGACATTGTTCTGTGGGTTGCCGAGGGCTTCAATGTAGACCGCCCTGGTCTGTTCATCAATGGCCGCAGCGATATTTGCCGGATCAGAACTGTCGACAAATTTGACGGTTATACCCATCCTCTTAAATGTATGGTTGAACAAATTATAGGTACCGCCATAAAGGGCGCGGCCAGAAATAATATTGTCGCCGGCCTTCGCCAGATTCATGATCGCCAGGGTGATGGCGGCCGAGCCGGAGGCCAGCGCAAGAGCACCAACCCCACCGTCAAGAGCAGCCAGTCGCTGTTCGAGAACGTCGCTGGTCGGGTTCATCAGGCGGGTGTAAATGTTGCCCATTTCTTTCAAGGAAAAGAGATTTGCCGCGTGATCTGCCGAATCAAAGGTGTAGGAGGTTGTCTGGTAGATCGGGACAGCGCGGGATTTGGTCGTCGGGTCGGGTTGTTGACCGGCATGGAGGAGCAACGTCTCGATAGCATGTTGGGGTAGATCGGGCATAGGGCTCTCCTGTTCAGCTTAGTGAGATTAATAGTTTATCAAAGCAGTGGTAAAAGCAATAATAGTTCTATAGCAGGCAGATAGTCAATCTGCAACTGGAATCTACGATCAGCCGCGGAATTTATCCTGGAAAAGCAGATGCCTAAAAATACCGGGGACTGGCTCCGCCAGGTGCCTGTCCCCTTTTTTCACCGCGGAATTTATCCTGGAAAAGCAGATGTCTAAAAATACCGGGGACTGGCTCCGCCAGGTGCCTGTCCCCTTTTTTCACTCGTGCCAGGTGCCTGTCCCCTTTTTTCACTCGCGCCAGGTGCCTGTCCCCGTATCCGTGCTTGCCGTATCAACCTTGACTCACCTTCAATGCCTGCTCCACATCAGCAATGATATCATCAATATGTTCAATGCCAACCGACACACGGATCAGGTCGGGGGAGACCCCGGAGGCGATCTGCTGTTCTTCAGTCAATTGACGATGGGTGGTGCTGGCCGGATGCAGCACACAGGAACGCGCGTCTCCAACATGAACAACCAGCGCAATGAGGCGGCAGGCTTCCATGAATTTAACGCCGGCATCTCTTCCCCCCTTGATACCGAAGGTCAAAACCCCGCTGCAGCCGAGAGGCAGGTATTTCTGTCCCAGTTCATAGCTCGGGTGGCTTTTAAGTCCGGGATAGTTGACCCAGGTGACATCAGCATGGCCTTGCAGATAGGTCGCCAGTGCCAGGGCGTTACTGCTGTGCCGATCCATGCGCAAGGGCAGGGTCGTTAAGCCATGATTGAAAAGAAAGCTGTTTTGTGGTGCCGGGGTGGCACCAAGATCACGCATATACTGAACGCGGGCTTTGACGATGTAGGCAGCGGGGCCGAAGGTGTCCAGATAGCGCAAACCATGGTAACTGGAATCCGGTTCTGTCAGCTCCGGGTATTTGCCATCCTTGCCCCAGTCAAACTTGCCGCTATCGACGATCACCCCGCCGACACTGGTGCCGTGGCCATCGATATACTTGGTCGCTGAATGAACGACAATATCAGCTCCATGTTCCATTGCCTTGCACAGGTACGGTGTGCCAAAAGTGTTATCGATGATCAGGGGGACGTTCATGCGTCCGGCGAGCTCGCGAAATTTGGCAAAATCCAGGACGTTCAAGCCGGGGTTGCCGATGGTTTCAGCGAAAAGACAGCGGGTTTCCGGTCGGAATGCAGCTTGTAATTCTTCCAGGGTCGCCTCCGGATTGACAAAGCTGACCTCAATCCCCATTTTCGGCAGGGTGTTGGCAAACAGGGAATAAGTGCCACCGTAGAGAGTACCAGCAGAAACGACATGCTGGCCGCTGCGACAGATATTGAGGATCGCCAGGGCTGATGCCGCCTGTCCCGATGAGGTTGCCAAGGCGCCAACTCCCCCTTCCATCAAGGCGATTTTGCCTTCAAAGGCCGCGGTGGTCGGGTTGCTGATGCGGGTATACATATGGTCGGGCAGTTCCAGATCAAAAAGCTTGGCAACATGATCGGCACTGTCATATTTATAAGTGGTGCTTTGACAAATGGCCGGGATACGTGGTTCCGTCGGCTTAGGTTCGTAAGTTCCCTGGACCGCCTGGGTTTCAATTTTCCAGCTTTGATGCATTGATATCCTCCTTGATGGCTGTCATGACAATAAAGATCGAATAGTAGCAGATTGACAGTCAAAGGGGAACAATGCTGGAAGGGTTGCATTAGTGTCCATCCGGAAACTCTGAATGGACACTAATGCAGTTTCCAGATTGGAAACGAATGAGTATCAACGGAAGATTGTTATAATCAACAAAGTGATAAAGAACATTCAGGAGGTCTGGCATGATGATTGAGATGTATCCGGTTGTCAGTACTGTCGCGCAGTGGAGTATCACCGTCCTCGAACTGCTTGGAATCGGGGTTATTATGTTGTTCTCCCTTTATGCGACAGGACGAAATCTTTATATGTTGGCGACCGGGGGGGCCTGTGAAGAGCTGTTCCATACCTACCGTCTGCAGCTTGCTCGCGGGATACTGTTGGGGCTTGAGTTTCTGGTGGCAGCAGACATTATCAAGACGGTTGCTGTGGAACTGACCTTTTCCAGTGTCGGCATATTGGCGATTGTCGTGTTGATCAGGACTTTTTTGAGCTTTGCGATCGAGATGGAGATGAGTGGACGCTGGCCGTGGCAAAAAGAGCAAGCCTGACGCTGTTCAACAGTGTACGATAGCAATGATGAAATATACTCTACTCACAAGAATTGTTAACGAACTCAGCCCGCTGTTGGTTCAGGCGCGCATTTCTAAAATCCATCAGCCTGAGGCCGAACTCTTTGTTCTGCGTCTGCGCGCCGGCCATGAAAATCTGCGCTTGCTGATGTCCGTTAAAAGTGGGGATCATCGTCTCCATCTGACGACGAAAGAATGGCTCAACCCGCACCAGCCGCCGCGCTTTTGTCAGTTGTTGCGCTCCCGTATCACCCGAATTGATCGTATTCATCTGGTCAACGAGGATCGTGTTATACAGGTTGACTGTGCCGGGCCCAAAGGTGTCTGCTTTCTGGTTATCGAGATGCTCGGCTCAGACGGCAATATGATTCTGACCGACGAGCAGATGAAGATCATTGATGTTCTCAAACGGGATTCCGGTGAGGTTTCCGGACGCATTTTGCAGGCTGGGGAAACTTATCGTTATCCGGATAAAAAGCAGGCCGAACATGCTGTGGCAGACATGGCTTACGATCTGCCGGAGGGCTTTTCTTCCTGGAGCGAATATCTTGAGCAGCACTCTACCGCTGCGTCAACCGGAGAAACACAGCAAGGAATCCAGCAGAGGTTGCGCCAAGCTATAATTCGTCAGCAGAAGAAGATCAACCGCCGCATACATAAGATTGATCAGGAACTAGGCAGGCAACAGGATGCGCACCAGTATAAAATGAAGGGTGATCTGCTGCTGGCAAACCTCCATCAGTTGAAGAAGGGATCGGTCAGCGTCTGTCTGCCGAATATGTTTTCGGCAGACGGGGAGGATGTGGACATTGATCTCGACGCCAGACTTTCTCCGCAACAGAATGCACAACAGTATTTCAAAAAATACAAAAAGGCGGCACGGGGAGTGGAGCACAGTCAGCGGCGCATGGAAGAGTCTCGTCAGGAGTTGTCGTGGCTGGAAGAGCTTCTTTATCAGCTTGACGATATGGTGGATCCGGCCGACCTGGAAACGATCAGTGCTGAGCTGGAACAGGCCGGCTTGCTCAAAGGGGCAGGGGATCGACACAAAAAACGCACCCGCCAGGCCAGCGCACCGCAAGAGCTTGTCAGCCCGTCCGGTATCAAGGTATTGCGTGGCAGAAATAACCGCCACAACGATCTGTTGTCGGGGCAGCAACTTAAAGGCGGCGATTTATGGTTTCATGCTTACAATTGTGCCGGCGCCCATGTGTTGCTCAAATCCTCTGCGGTATCCGCTCCACCAACCGAAAAAGATATGACCTATGCTGCGGCCATTGCTGCCGGCTATTCCAAAGCACGACATGACGCCAAGGTCGAGGTGATGATGGCACCGGCGGAAAGTGTATCACGACCCAAAGGTGCGCGGCCCGGACTGGTTACAGTCAAGAAATATAAAACATTGATTGTAGAGCCCTTTAGGCCTGAGTAGGGCTGTAAGAAACGGTACTTTTTTTGTTGCAAACAAAAAATCCATTTGTTATAAATGCCCACGCTTCATGCCGAAGTGGTGGAATTGGTAGACACGCTAGGTTCAGGGTCTAGTGGGCGTAGGCCCGTGGGAGTTCGAGTCTCCCCTTCGGCACCAAAAAACAGACCGCGGAAGCGGTCTTTTTTTGTTCGTTGACCCACTACCCACATCAATCCGCATCCCAATGCTTGATCACTCCGGATTCTAACGCCGCCCGTTCTACCGCAGCTGTCACATCTTTGTGTACATCGGGATGCAATAGCGAAGGGACCAGCTCATGTTCTTCAGCATGACGGGCGATGCACTGTGCCGCGGCTATTTTCATCTTGTTGTTGATTTTGGTGGCACGAACGTTCAGTGCCCCACGAAAGAGTCCAGGGAAGGCGAGAGCGTTGTTGACACTTTTGCCGTCAGCGGCAAAAGAGGCCCCGGCCTGCATTGCCAGTTCCGGTTCAATTTCCGGGTTGGGGTTGGATAGGGCCAGGACAACGGAACCTTTGCGTACCATGTCTGGCGTGATCAGGCCTGGTCGTCCGGTTGTCGCAATAATGATTTTGGATTTCTGCATCACATCATCCAGCGATCCATCCTTTCCTCCGGCAGCAACCAGACGTTCGCGAGCAGCCATATTGAGATCAGTGCCGATCAGCTTTTTTACTCCGTAGGAGAGCAGCAGCTTGCTGATTCCCATGCCGGCGGCGCCCAATCCGATCATTCCGACCGTCGACTGTTTGAGCATCATCCCGGAAAATCGGGTCGCATTCAGCAGGGCCGCCAGTACCACGACCGCTGTACCATGCTGGTCGTCATGCATGACCGGGATGTCGAGCTTGGCATCAAGCACTTCCTCTATCTGAAAGCACTCAGGGGCTTTTATGTCTTCAAGCTTGATCGCGCCAAAAGTCGGAGCAATGTTCAGGACTGTATCAATGATAACCTGCGGATCATGGTTCTGAATCAGGATGGGAACGCCACTGACGCCGACCAAATGATCAAATAAAACTGCTTTACCTTCCATCACCGGCATGCCCGCTACTGCGCCGATGTCTCCCAGTCCAAGAATCGCCGTGCCATTGGTAACGATGGCAACCGAATTTGGGATAGAAGTATATTTATTGGCGAGTTCCGGCGAGAGTTGAATATCTTTGCAGATAGCGGCGACGCCGGGGGTGTATATCTGTCGAACATCAGTGATCGTTTCAATCCTGACGCGGCTGCGCGTAGCAATTTTGCCCCCCTCGTGAACCTGATGAACCAGATCGACCAGGTCTTCAACAATAATCCCTTCAAGGTTTGCAATAGACTCGACCAGTTCGTCAAACTGCTCTTCCGAATCAACGTAAACCACGATTTCACGGGTATTGTGGGTGCGACCGACACGCACCAGGTGAATGTCGCCAACACTGGCATTTTTCTCGGCAATAGCGTTAGTCACACTGGATAAATGGCCAGGCTTATCTTTAAGCATCAGACGTAAGCATTTGGCAATTTTTCCGGCACCCTTTTCAATATCCATGGTTTCTCCGATAAGGTTATTTGCAACTCCTGCCATCATTCCGGTATGTCTTTGGCCGGAAACCAGCTTTTCGCTCTGAATCCCTCACAAAATCACTGGGTGATAACAACATGGTGAACAGTTGCCATGAATTTGTTCAGGGAAGATAACAAAAAAAAATAAAAAAAAATATTCATTTGCCCCTCCTGGTCAGATTTCAGTCAGATTCTCCTGTCATAATCGTCGAAACTCTTCTTGAAATAACTTTGCTGTGGAGGATTGGTATGCAGCTTAAAACTGCGCTATTGGTTGATGATGATGCCGAGCATCGAGATCTGATGACTCATTTACTCAAGGAAAGAGGTTATCAGGTTAAAGCCTACGCCAATCCAATTTCATTTATGTTGCGTCGTGAAAATCACTGCTGCCCGCCGACAGGACACTGTGTTGATCTGATTATTACTGGAAACAAAATGTCCGGAATGAACGGAATTGAATTTTTACAACGCATTACAAGCAATGGCTGTAGCTTGCCGGGCCACCGTAAAGCTGTCTTTTCATCTACCTGGGACGATGATCACCTTGAACAGGTAAAACAGCTTGGCTGTCGTTTTTTTTACAAGCCGGTTGCCGTCGACCAGCTCGACCAGTGGATTTCCAAATAGTTATTCAACATTGCCATGCGTGCATAAAAAAAATTTTAAATACAAATATTTAAAGCTGCTTACGATAAATTGTATTATTCTAATAATACTCCTTCTCCAATGTATTATTCTTGACTTCATACCTTTCTTCTGTTTCCGGTAAGATTCCTTTTCTTTTTTATAACTATTTGCTAAAGTGAGCAATCTTTCCATTCTAACTAGATGCTTACATTTTTGCTGATGTTCCTTATGCTGGAAATATGATAATGAAAACAATAGGATAGAGATAAGGGGGTTTTATGTTTCGTTTTTCCGTTCTATTCATTGCCTGGTTGTTGGCGGCATGTACCGCGCAGACACCGCAGGAGCTGGTAGCAGAAGGAGATCGATTAAGATCGGAAGGAAACCTCCGCGGTGCAATTGTCCTTTATAAAAATGCGCTGGAAAAGGATGCTAATGACCTGGCTGCTCGGATCGGCCTTGCTACATCTTACCAGGGTAGTGGCTCCCTTGATCTGGCGGAACAGGAATTTCAGAAGGTTCTGCTGCAAAATCCCTCATTACACGAAATCCACCTACGTCTTGCAACTATCTACATCGATAGAGGTGAGCCTGAAAAGGGTCTGGCTGAAATAGGTCGTTTCCATTCAGTTTCTTCTGTTACAGCAGAATCTCTGATGATCAATGGTCGCGCCTACGGCACTGCTGGTGATCTGTCCCAGGCTGAAGAGCTCTTCAACAGGGCCATCTCACTCGATCCATCCTATGCTCCCGCTCATTTGAATCTGGCGAAGGTGTACCTCCAACGCAATGATCTGCCACGGGCCGAACACAGGTTGCGTGAAGCCATCAGGCTTGACGAACGTCTATTTGAGGCCTACTTCCTGCTCGCTCCCATTGAAACAACCAAGGGCAATTTGTCGGCGGCCTTGCAGCTCTACCTGGATCTGGTGGCGGTTGAACCGCGTCAGTATTCTGCTTTGTATCTGGCGGGTATGCTGCAATTGGATCTGGGAGATTTTGCCGCAGCGGACGAAACAGTGGAGCGTTTGCAGCGTAATTTTTCCGATCGTCCGGAGGGATCACGGTTAAGAGGAATGCTGCTGTATCGTCAGGGCAG
>SLDV01000070.1 GCA_007125165.1 Geobacteraceae bacterium
ATCTCGAACACAGAAGTTAAGTCCTACCGCGCCGATGATACTGCATTGGAGACGATGTGGGAAAGTAGGTCGCCGCCGAAATTATCTGCAAAGCCCTCCGGTTCTTCCGGAGGGCTTTTTTTTGTGTGCGCCCGGCAGGGAGCATGGTGCGCAAGCACCACTAGTTTGTTTTATTGCCGGGTTCGTGTTTTTACTCCGGATTTATTTGATAATATTTTATTTTTCTGTGCAGGTTCGACCTCTCAAGACCAATTTCTTCAGCTGTGCGTGATATATTCCAGTTGTTCTTTTTAAGTTTTTCAATAAGAAATTGCGCTTCAAAAATCTCTTTCGCCTCTTTGTAGGAATCCGGCAAGTCTTCAGCTATTGCCATCGCTTTTTTATCATCTGTTGGCACGTTACTGATATCTTGCGGAAGATCGGATCGTTTGATCACTGCTCCGGGCGACATAATCACCAGGCGTTCAATCAGATTTTTGAGCTCCCTGACATTCCCAGGCCAATCATAAGCCATCATGCACAGCTGAGCATCTTCGCTGATGGTTTTTCTTTCTCTGCTTTCTTTGCTGCAGAAAAAATTTAAAAAGTGGTGACACAGTAAGGGGATGTCTTCCTTGCGGCTACGCAGGGTAGGTACCATGAAAGGAAGGACATTGAGTCTGAAGTAAAGGTCTTCGCGAAAGTTGCCGGTTTTTATTTCATGCATCAGATTTTTATTGGTGGCTGCAATGACCCGAACGTCGACTTCAATGGTACGGTTGCCGCCGACCCGTTCAAATGTATGTTCCTGTAAAATACGCAGAATTTTAGCCTGAGTTTTAAGGCTCATATCACCAATTTCATCCAGAAACAGGGTGCCCCCGTTAGCCTGATCGAATTTTCCTCGCCTGGCAGCTGTGGCGCCGGTAAAGGCCCCCTTTTCATGACCGAACAATTCCGATTCAATCAATTCTTCCGGAATTGCAGCGCAATTGACCTCGACAAATGGCTTGGCACTCCGCACGGACTGCTGATGGATAGCACGTGCTACCAGTTCCTTGCCGGTTCCATTTTCGCCGGTGATCAGTACCCATCCTGAGCTGGGCGCAGCTACCTTGATCTGCTGCTTGAGCTTTTTTATGGCCGGACTTTCGCCAATCATTTGGTAGTCGCGAGCGAGTTTTTCTTTTAATGCGTTATTTTCCGCAACCAGTTGGCCAACTTTGAGGGCATTTTCGATCGTTAATAGAACTTTTTCCAGTGACAGGGGCTTTTCAATAAAGTCAAAAGCTCCGAGACGGGTAGCCTTGATAGCCGTTTCAATCGTGCCGTGACCACTCATCATGATGACCAGTTGCTGTGGACGTGTCTGCTTGACTCGCTTGAGAGTTTCCAGGCCGTCAATGCCGGGCATCCAAATGTCGAGCAGGACAAGATCAGGGTCCTCTGTGGTTATCATCTGCAGGCACTCTTCTCCGTTGCCTGCAAAGGTTGTTTTAAACCCTTCATCCTTCAGAATTCCTTCAAGGCTCTGGCGGATGCTTTCTTCGTCATCAACTACAAGTATGTGTTTCATTCTGAAATGATCCTTTAAAAACAGTAATCAGCTTTCTTCATCAGCTGGTAATTCAATAATGAAATGTGTTCCTACTGGTTCGTTATCCTTCACGCGAATATAGCCATTGTGGTCGGCAACAATCGTTGAAACAATTGCCAGTCCAAGACCTGTGCCGGTTTTTTTTGTCGAAAAGTAGGGTTCAAACATCCGCGGTTTATTTTCCGCTGGAATCCCGCAGCCGGTATCAGAAACCATCAGGGTAATGATGTTGATTTCATGATTGTAACTCGAGTTGATGCTGATGCTTCCATCTGTTGGAGTGGCACTGATAGCATTTTCCAGCAGATTGATCAGGGCGCGCTTAATCTGCTCGCGATCAAATTTGCTGTTGGGTAGATCAGGGTCAAGGTCGGTACTGAACCTGATATCTTTATGCGCCTGCCGGTACAATGCGAGGCATTCCTGAACGACGTCGTTCAGGTTGTTGAGTGTCGGTTTAGTAGCCGGCATGCGGGCAAAGTTCGAGAATTCGTTCACGAGGTTTTTCAGTTCATCGACCTGGTTGCTGATCATTTTCGTGCATTCGTCAAAAACATCATCTTCCGCGGTAAAGCGATCCAGATAGCGCCGCCGCAGTCGTTGTGCTGAAAGTTGTATAGGTGTCAATGGGTTCTTGATTTCGTGGGCAATTCGTCGGGCTACTTCGCGCCAGGCTGCCATGCGCTGAGCTTTGTAGAGTTGCGTGAGATCGTCAAAGACAACGACGGTACCTATGAAATTGTTGTCTTTATCGCGGAGAGTTGTCAGATTGATGATCAGGGTGTATTTTTCATTGCCAATGGGGATAGTCATGTGCTGGCGAACTGTTCCTTTTTCTGAATAAAAGAGGTCTTTCAGCAAGGTTAAAATTTGCGGCATGTAAGTTTTCGGGATAACCTCTCTGAAGTCTTTTCCTAGAACCTTTTCAGCCTTCATTTGCAGTAAATTCTCAGCCGATTTATTGACAGTGGTCAGACAGCCATGGCGATCAATGGAAATAACCCCGGCAGTGACATTGGCCAAAACGATTTCCATGTAATTACGTCGGCGATCCAGCTCAAGATTGGAGCGCTTGAGTTCAATGTTGGCAGCGTTGATTTCCTGTCGACCATGGCGTAGGTCACCAGTCATTTTATTGAATGACTGTACCAGCGCGCCAATTTCGTCAGTGCTGCTGGTTTCCAGTTGAATATCCAGGTTTCCCGATGCAACCTGGGTTGTTGCAGTCACCAGTTCCTGAATCGGCACAGTGATGCCCCGGGCGAGATGAAAACCGAACCAGGTTGCCAGAAACATGATAATCAGGGCGATTAACAGCAATACAACAACATAGCTTTGTTGAATCTGTCCCTTGATCGATCGGGTCGTCTTGTATTGTTCAACGGAGGTGGCGATCTCCTTCATTTTGACGATGAGGGAGTAGGGCACGTAATAGTTGACGACGACTACACCAACGATGTCCCTGGGATCCCAGTTGGACTGAACCGGGACGATTCCACGGATCAGGTCAGCCTGACCAACAGTGGTAATCTGGGAAAAGCGAATCCCTTGCAACCCCTCTCTCACCGGATCTGAGGTCGCTGGGGTAATATCAAAAATCGGCAGCTTGGGGTTCGCGACACGCACCAGTTCCTCATGGGTTGCTGAAAAGACTTCAACAATTCCAAGGTTGTATTCCTGTTGTTTTTCTTTGATCAGTTCGCGTAGTTGAGCAAGGTTTTCCTCGTTCAGCAACCGTCCCCTTTGGATTCGTTGACTGATCTGGTCTGCGTAGTAGAGTGCGTTAGCTTCTGAGTTGCGGTAATAGGTCTGGGCAACTTCAAGAGACTGGTCAAGTGCCATTTCAACCTGGGCACTGAACCAGTTGTCGATGCTGGTGCGAATGAAACCGGCCGAGACGAAAAAAAGCAGCAGTGTAGGGATTAATGACAGGGCAATAAATGCCCCAACCAGCTTGCTGCGCAGTTTGGCTCCTGGAACGCCGCGCCTGCGTTCAAGCAGCAACTTGAAAAGATTACGAAAAATCAGGAATAAAAAGAGCAGAATCAGCAGGATGTTCAGGTTGATGACTGCCAGGGCGATAATGCTGTTGCTGATTGGTAATTGTGACGTCAGGTCAACCAGGTGAACCTCGAGCTGAGGAATCAGCAGCAACAAGAACAGGGCGAATAAAATTGGTGCCCAGTCGCGCTTCTTGCGCCGAGGCGTGGAGGCATTGTTCTGTGCTTCAGGAGATGTCATGCAACCTTTACCTCAAAAGATGAATTAAGGACAACTCCTGATTTTAGAGAATGCGCGCGGACAACACAAGCAGGATGGACAGATTGTTCTATAAAACAATAAAGGCAGCCCTGATGCGGCTGCCTTTTGCTTCTTGTTTGTGTAAGTGATGGCTATGCCTTGTTAAAGACCAGCTCTGTGGCGCGGGTGCCGGCGTACTGCCGCTGGGCTTCGCGAAGTGCGTCTTCGGTGAAATCTACATACACCCAGTGATCGGGATGTTCTTCAATCATTTTGACCATTTTGGCGTTAAGGTCATGTCCTGCCTTGAACGCACGGATATGACCCAGCAGGGGAGCGCCAAGGAGACTGAAATCGCCGAAGGCATCGAGAATCTTGTGGCGCACAAACTCGTTGTGGAACCTTAACCCTTCAGGGTTCATGACTCCATCTTTGTCAACAACAACGGCGTTTTCCAGTGATCCGCCCCGAGCGAGTCCGTTAGCCTTAAGGTGTTCAACCTCATGGAGAAAGCCGAATGTGCGTGAAGGGGCGATCTCTTTACAGAAGTTTTCGGTGTCGAATTTGACGCTATGGTTCTGCACTGATATCGCTGGATGATCAAAGGCAATATCATAAGTGATGCGGAAAAAGCGTGACGGAATAATGCTGATCCGTTTTTCGC
Organism: Geobacteraceae bacterium; assembly: GCA_007125165.1. Classification (GTDB taxonomy): domain Bacteria; phylum Desulfobacterota; class Desulfuromonadia; order Desulfuromonadales; family Geopsychrobacteraceae; genus Pelovirga. Next base: position 4,482 of record SLDV01000070.1, read on the forward strand.
CTTCAATAATTTCAAGCGGCTTGCGGATTGCGATGAACTTGCGTGGCTCACTCAATGAAACAACGCCGACCTGTTGGATCTCACGAACAAAAGGAGCTGCACTGCCATCAAGGGCAGGAATTTCCGGGCCATCAATATCGATGTGCAGATTGTCGACGGCAAAAGCAGCGAGAGCCGACATCAGGTGTTCGATGGTTGAAACGGTCACGCCGTTGCGTCCCAGAACTGTGGCTAAACGAGTCTCTACGACATTTCTGGAGCATGCCTTGATACTGACTGTCATGTCACCATCGGTGCGATGGAAGATGATACCGGTATTGGCAGGTGCCGGGCGCAGGCGCATGTTGATGCGCGCACCACTGTGCAGGCCGATGCCGGAGATGCTTATATTGGTTGCCAGAGTGCGTTGAAAAATCATGTATAGTTTCCGATCTGTGTAAAAAATAGTGTATCTAACGCAGATCTAACAATATGCAAAACGCGAGCCACTTTTATGAACCCCTAACTTGTTGAATTTATTGAGTTCGATTTTGTCGCACTCTAACCAGTGTTGCAAGGAGTGATGATGTCTGCTATTCGCTGTGGTGATTATGCCACAGTTAGCTGTTAAAGGCGACCGGATCTCAGAATTGCGATGGCCAGGCCGAACCCGAGAAAGCCGGCAACCGAATAGCCAAATAACCCGATGACGGGGAATCCCATCAGACTCGGTCCCTTGTCGACCTGCATGACGACAGATGAACCGATGATCAGGGCAGCGATGACCATGCTGAAGGAAATACGGTTGGTCGATTTTTCCAGATCAGTAATCAGTCGCTCGAGACCACGGTGTTCCAGGTCGATTTTAAACTGGTTACGGTTGACCCGGTTGATAAACTCCTTGATGTCTTTGGGCAGACTTTTACCCAAGGCGTGATATTCGCGGATTGTGCCGGCAATATCCTTGGTCATATTACCGGGCGAGTAGCGTTTTTTGACAATCTCCTCAGCAAAAGGCTGTAGTTGCTCAACCATGTTAAAGTGTGGATCGAGTTGTCTGCCAATCCCCTCCACGGCAATCAGTGAACGTGACAGCAGCATCAGATTGGAAGGAAACTTGATCTGGTAGTGCGAAAGGATCTGAATAAAATCAAACAGTAGTTTGCCAACTTTGATGTCCTGTAGCAGAGTGTCGTAATAGTCGTCGATGAACTCAGCAAGGTCATGACGCAGATTTTTCCGGCTTAATTCGTCGTTGAGGTCCCCCGTGTAGAGTAGCTGCGTGATAATCTGGTCGGGGTTACGGCGCAATACGGCCAGGAGCAGTTCAGTGAGGTGGATTTTAAGTTCATCGTCCAATCGTCCGACCATGCCAAAGTCGAAGATACATATCACATTATCTTCCAGAATGTGCAGATTGCCGGGATGAGGATCGGCATGAAACAGACCGAATTGAAAAACCTGTTTAAGAAAACTGTTAGCTCCACGCCGGGCAATCAGTTTAAGGTCGTGTCCGGCTTGGGTTAATTCGTCAAAGTTGGAGATCTTGATCCCGTAGACATATTCCATCGTCAGGACAGTGCGACAGGTATAGTCCCAATAGACGATGGGGATGCGAATCGTTTCGTCATCCTCAAAGTTTTTTCGAAACCGATCAATGGTTCGTCCTTCTCGAGAAAAATCGAGTTCGCGCTGAATGGAACGGCGGAACTCCTTGACGAGCCCCACCGGATCGTACATGTCAGCACCCGGCAGATGCTTGTTGGCCAGATAGGCCAGCCCCATCATGATATCCAGGTCAGTCATGATTACTGACTCGATCCCTGGTCGCCGAACCTTGCAGACCACTTCCGTACCATCTTTCAGGGTTGCCCGGTGAACCTGGGCCACACTGGCAGTTGCCAGGGGCAACAACTGAAAATCAAGAAAGAGCTCTTCCACCGGATATCCGAGTTCGGAGTGGATCTGCGCACGAATCTCGTCGGCATGGACCGGTGGAAGATGGTCCTGCAGCTTTTTCAGCTCGTTAATGATGTCTGGCGGCACCAGGTCGGGTCTGGTGGACAGCAGTTGCCCCAGTTTGATAAAGGTGGGCCCCAGCTCCTCAAGTGCCAACCTGAAGCGGGCGCCTAGAGGGAGACGTTGAAGCTCCTTTGAGGTTGATCCGAAGGTAACAACACGCTTGCCGAGTTGTATGTAGTAGTCGATATTGAGCTGCTCGACAATGTGGCCGAAACCGTACTTGAACAGCACGGAGAGAACATGACGGTAGCGTTTAAGCGACCGGATATTGCGGTTAAATCGATTGAAAGGCAAAATATTTTTCCGGTTGTGGTTGTTGATGGTTATCCCTCAAGGGATTTTATTTTCTTTTCAATTACTTCAACTTTTTTCTTGAGAGCCGTAAACTCCTCTTCGGTGACGATACCCAGCCGCTCAAAGGCCTTTTTAACTTCCTCCTGAGCTACTGATTCAAGCTTCTGCTGGTTGTCTTTGGCCGTTTGGCGCATTTTGTCTGCCAGCTTCTTGCCTTCTTCTTCACTTAAATTGAGTCGTTCCTTCAATTCGTCGGCCAGTTCCTGTGCTTTTTTCTGCGATAAAGATAGAGCGCCGAGACCGGTAAGCATTGTTTTTTCAATAAGTTCAAACATGGCAACCTCCTTTTTACGAGTTGGAATAATAAAGTTTGATTATAACAGTTGCGAACCTTGCTTCAACCCGGAACGATATCGCATCAGCCGGCATAGCGATCCCGTTCAGAATAGATGCAGCCGCAATATTGTTGACGGTAAAGCCCCAACTTTTTGGATATTTTGATCCCCTCGTTCCAGCCGGCCCGGTAGTCTTGGTAATGAAAAACCAGTTCAAACTCGTTTGCTAACTGCTGTCCGCAATCAACAATCGCTTCATGGTTCTGATAGCGTGAATAGAGCAGGGTTGTTGTAAAGGCATCAGCTCCTACAAGTTGGGCCTGTTTTGCTGCCTGCCGCAGGCGTGAACGGTAGCAGTAGTGACAACGGTTTTCCGGCTGTGGTGCAACCTCAGATAGAAATTCATCAAGCAGATATTCTTCGTGAATCAGGAGTGGAAGATCGACTCGAGAGGCATAGTCACGCGTGGTTTCAAGGCGCTTGCGAAACTCCTGATAGGGATGAATGTTATGGTTGTAAAAAAAACCCGTTGGCTCGTGCTCTTGTTCGCGCAGCACTGAGACCGGGTAAATGGCACAATTGGCGCAGCAGATATGGAGTAGTATTCTCATGTTTCGATTCTCCAGAGGGATGGTGTCCATGTTGATTCAAGAATGCTCTGCTGTCAATTTCTAAACCATTCCGGATCGGGTAATGCCAGTTTTTTCCAGATACTACGCACCAGGTTGCGGGCGGCCTGCGGTTTTTTTATCTGTCTGTAGCTCAAATCACTTAGTTGCTGATGAAGATTGTCGAGATCTTTGCGGTAGAGTTGCAGCAACTGTTCAAGCTGTACACGATTCTTCGGCAGGTCGATAGTCGTTTTGCCGCTGCGGGCGCAGATTAACAGTGCCTGCTCAAGTTCCTCGCCAAAACCTTGAATGGTGCGACCATCAGCATCTTCAAGTTCAAATTGTCCAAGTAGCCTGGAGGCTACCTTAAGTGGGGGGGTTATGCTGTAGCTGACCGTGTCCGGTTGTTCAAGAAAGTACAAGTATTGGTCAGGGAAATTCGGGATGCCCTGAGCGTTCAACTGATCAATAATTTCCTGTTTCAGATTTTTTGGCACCTGAGTGTCAGTTTTACCGTGACTCGCCGTTTTGCTTGCCGGTGTCCCCGGCAGGAGTATCTCCGTGGTGAGTTGCTGGCTGAATTGGGCGGGGTTAGTGGAAAGGAATGTCTCGCGAATAGTGCCGTCTGCCATGCGTATCTGTGTCGGATCGGTACCAGTTGTAGAACGCATCAACTTAATCAGCAGGGTTTGTTCACCGATAACGATTTCGCTTAAATGAAAATGGTTGGATAGCAGGGTCCACAGTGGCTCATCAACAGGGATTTCCAGCAGTCCGATGGGAACTTCGATCTGAATCTGGTGTTCGTGGTGTGAGATCCCGAGCAGATGGATCAGTTCCCATTTCCAGCGTTCTTGATCGGCATGAATTTTAAAGTTGCGATGAGGCCATGACAGGCGCAATCTGGCGTTATACAGTGCTTTTTCATCACGTGTGAGCAGGGTCAGGTTCAACAGTTGGGCCGCAAGGCTACCGGAAGGCAGCTTTTTTGAATCGAGAGACATCAGCGAGCTGTAATAGATCGTGGGTTGGGGCAAGTGGTCAAGTTCCCGCAACAGGGCAGTGCAAGCCAGCACCAGGGGTGAATCGGACAGAATCAGCCGCAGGTTGCCGGCGCTGGACGGGGCTTGCGGATAAAGGATCATATCGGCGGGTTCGGCCGCTTGGTGCTGATGATCAGGAAACCACTGGGTTATGAGATGGTACAGGCTCTGTCGCATCCGCTCTTCGGAGGATGACCAGCGCAACTGTTGCAGGCGCAACAGCAGATGGTGATAGCATACTGCCGTTTCCGCAGGCAACTGCGATGGGGCCCCCTCCCAGTTATAATTCAGGTTGTTACGGAGCGGTTCCGGTGCCCTGCTGAGAGCTTCAGTTACAACATATCCCAGTTCTTCCGGGAGTAGCGTGTCAGGTAGAAGATGGAATCGCAAGGCCGTGAGGATTTGTAACAGCAGCAAACGATTGGCATCAAGAGCGCGCATATCGATATCAATAAAGACTCCCTGGGCCTCTTCCGCACGTTGACTGCGAAATGCCTCAGTCAAGGCGGGTTGAGCCAGCTCCCGGGCGATATTGAAAAGATTATTAAAATAACTGGAAGAAAGCTTATTGTGGGGCAGCGCTCCGGTAACTGCCGGAATCTTCAAGGCTTCGACGACTTCCTTAAGTAATTGACGAAAAAAATCCGGGTGATCGGCACCGGGCAGAGGAAATCGTTGTTGTTCGATAACCTCATCACCGGCAATGCCCCACAGCCGTACCTGCTCCGTTTCCCAGGTGACAAAATGACTCAGGCCCAGAGCGTCAGCGCAGCTTTTTCCTCGTTGCAGTTCTTTGGCCAGGTTTTTTTCAGGAAGAAGCATTATCCCTCCCGCCATCATGCTCTGGCGGTTAATCCAGAATATCAGCGGTGGGGTGAGGGTGCCGATATCCGTGACTATATCAATCAGGCAGTCAACCCGGCGAAACGGGGTACGCCCGTAATCAATCATTTCCTGTGCCCAACTTTTCAATTGTTGGGCAAATTGTTCAAGATGAGGGGTCATGGATCTGCTGTCAGTCTTTGAACAGTGAGTCAGGAGTAGAGCGGATGCTGTTGCGTTGAAAATGTTTAAAACAGCTATCTGTCGCCATGCGCCCGCGCGGTGTGCGATTTAAAAATCCTTTTTGAATCAGATAGGGTTCGATAACATCTTCTATCGTGTCCCGCTCTTCGCCGATGGCTGCTGCCAGTGTGTCGAGGCCGACGGGGCCACCGCTGAATTTGTCAATAATTGTCAGCAGCAGCAGGCGATCCATATGGTCCAGACCCTGTTGATCAACTTCCAGCCGTTCCAGGGAGCTATCCGCCAGGATGTGATTGATTTTTCCATCTCCTTCGATTTGAGCAAAGTCCCGTACCCGCCGGAGCAGACGATTGACAATCCGTGGAGTGCCGCGACTGCGTCGGGCAATCTCCCGTGCCCCCTTGTCATCAATGGGTATGTTGAGAATGTCGGCACTGCGCTTGACAATAATGGTCAGTTCTTCTGTTGAATAGAATTCCAGTCGCGATATAACCCCGAAACGATCACGCAAGGGGGAGGATAGCAGGCCGGCACGGGTGGTGGCACCGACCAGGGTAAAGCGGGGGATGTCGAGCTTGATGGTTCGTGCTGAAGGCCCCTGACCGATGAGAATGTCGAGTTGGTAATCTTCCATCGCCGGGTAGAGAATCTCTTCGACAACAGGAGAGAGGCGATGAATTTCGTCAATGAAAAGGACGTCTCCCTCCTCAAGATTGGTAAGCACTGCTGCCAGATCACCGGTTTTTTCGATGACCGGCCCCGAGGTGCTCTTGATATTGACTCCCATCTCGTGGGCGATGATATTGGCCAGGGTGGTTTTTCCAAGGCCTGGAGGACCGTAGAAAAGAACGTGATCAAGGGCTTCCCGGCGGTTGCGCGCCGCTTCAATAAAGATCTGGAGATTGCCCCGAGCTTTGGCCTGGCCGACATAATCCTTCAAGGAGCGCGGCCGTAGTGACATTTCGACCTGGACATCCTCGGGCTGGCTGGCGGGGGTAATCAGGCGATCATCCATACATAACTCCTTCACCGGACACTTATTTCAATAGAACCTGAAGAGCCGCCTTGAGAATCTGTTCCAGCGGAGCGTCCGGGGCAGGCTGCAGTTTTTTTAGTGCCTGTCTGGCCAGCGACTCCTTGTAGCCCAGATTGACCAGCGCCGACAAGGCATCCTGGTGATGGGTTTCGGTCGGGCTGCCGGACAGGGTCGGCGGGGTAATAGCGGCGGAAATGGCATAGGCGGTGGCCTTGTCCTGTAATTCAAGTATAAGGCGTTCTGCGCTTTTTTTGCCGATTCCCGGAATGGCCGTTAAGCGGGTGATATCTCCCTGGCTCAGGGCCAATGTCAGTTCATCCGGGGCAATATGGGAAAGAATGGTAATACCCAGTCTGGGACCAACGCCGGAGACGGAAATGAGGAGGCTGAACAGATCTTTTTCTGACGCTGTGAAAAAACCGAACAGGGTAATGGCGTCTTCCTTGACATTGGTGAATACCTGCAGGCAAACCTGGCCGGCTTCCGGCAGACGATAAAAAGTGGACAAGGGAATATAGAGCTGGTAGCCGACGCCACCGACATCAACAACAACCTGATCGGGAGCACGACGGACCAGTTGACCGGTTAGCAGGGCAATCATGGGTGTTTTCTCCCGAGCACTCCCGAGTGGGCAGTGTGCATTTTGTTGTTAAGATGATGGCTGTGAGCATGACAGATGGCAACAGCCAGAGCATCAGCGGCATCTTCCTGGGCGATTTCAGGCAGATTGAGTAAAACCCTGGTCATCTGTTGCACCTGGTTTTTCCCGGCGCGGCCATAGCCGACGACCGCTGATTTGACCTGCAAGGCCGAATATTCGAATACCGGCAGTCCCGCATTGACTCCTGCCAGCAGGGCGACGCCGCGGGCGTGACCAAGCTTTAATGCGGAAGCCGGATTGCGCGCCATGAAAACCTGTTCTACCGCAACTGCGTCGGGCTGATACTTGTCGATCAAACGGCAGATTTCACTGTGAATGTGCTGCAAGCGCAACGCCAGTTCCGATTTGCTGTTGGTGTGGATGGCCCCATTGTCGAGATGGCGCAGATGATTGCCGTGTTGTTCTATAAAGCCGTAGCCGGTGGTTTTGCTGCCCGGGTCTATTCCCAATATTCGCATGTTTATCAATACCGGCCGAGGCCGGTTACCCCATCAGTCGTTCCATTTCGTCATCATCGATATCGAAATTGGCGTGGATATTCTGCACATCATCGTTGTCTTCAAGCAGATCGATCATTTTCATCAGTGATTCAGCCTGGGCGCCAGAAACCGCTGTCATGGTCTGTGGAATCAGGGTGACTTCGGCAGACTGATAGGTCAGCCCCTGTTCGGTGAGGTGATTGCGTACCGCTTCATAATCCGCTGGTTCAATAATCAATTCGATGCTGTCACCTTCATCTTTGACATCTTCGGCTCCCGCTTCGAGGGCGGCTTCAAAAATGGTGTCAAAATCGTGGCTTTTGTCGAAAATTATCTGCCCCTTACGGTCAAACATAAAGGCTACCGAACCGCTGACACCAAGACTGCCGCCGTATTTATTGAATGCATGGCGGACTTCCGCTACTGTGCGAGTGCGGTTGTCGGTCATGAATTCAACGATGACGGCAACGCCACCAGGACCGTAACCTTCAAACGTGCCCTCTTCGTAAGTGACGCCATCGAGGTCGCCGGTTCCTTTTTTTATCGCCCGCTCGATATTGTCCTTGGGCATGTTAGACTGCTTGGCTTTATCGATCGCCAGGCGCAGACGGGCATTCGATTCCAGGTCGCCGCCGCCAATGCGGGCCGCAACAGTAATTTCCTTGATCAGTTTGGTGAAAATTTTACCGCGTTTGGCATCCTGAGCGCCCTTGCGGTGTTTGATGTTTGCCCATTTACTGTGTCCAGCCATCTATTCAAGCTCCCTAAACGATTACAGCAAGGAAAGAAAACGCCGGCATCGCCGGCGTCTTGTACTGACAAGGTGTCATTTTATCCGGTCTCGCAACTTCGGGCGGTCAGTAGTGAATAACTTTCAGTTTATCGACAACGTTTTTGACCCCCGCGACCTTTTTGGCGTCTTCAATAGCGGCACGGCGTTCGGCATCACTGTGGATGTGACCGGAGAGGACAACCTTGCCGCCGGCAACATCAATATTAAACCAGATGTCGTTAATGCGCTCGTCAGCAAGGCGGGCAATCTGGATCTTTTTCTGAATAATCAGATCTTCAATTTTCTTCTTGCACAGATGCTCTTTGTCGCTGAGGTAGGGGTCGTTAACAGCAGTCTTTATCAGGTTGACAGCACAATCGTTGGTCATGCGCACGGTATTGATGAGCAGGTCGTAATCGAGGGGGTTGTCCCAATCACGATCAAAGTAGTACTTGATAAAACCGGAACGTTGCTGGTCGCTTCTGCGCACCAGGAAGCGAGCGAGATCAGGATCAATCCATTCCCGTTCTGCCCAGCGTTCCACCCGTTCTTCAAAGGGTGCAATGACGCGTACCCGCAGGACACTTTGAATTCCCTCAAGCAGATCCTGACCACCACGACCATAGATGATGACGTTGCCGGCCAGAGCGCGTTCCAGAACAAACAGTTGGATACGATGAACACTCAGATCAATCTGACGATCGATAGTGTCGACAAAGGCAGGAGGTTTTTCATCGGCCTGTTGCAGAGCTGCCTCGGTCAGATCGTAGTCAGGTGCAGCTTCTTTAAGGGCATCACCGTTTACCAGCTCGTAGCCGATTTCTTCGGCAAGCTGTTGTGCAATGGGGATTCCGCCACTGCCCATCTCTCTGGAAAAAGTAATTATTGCCATCTGTTGGGTCTCTCCATCATTCATGTCGCATGTTGTTGCCGGAATGCAGATCATCCCGGAGCAGATTCGGCGCCCAATATTCGCATGATTTTTAATATAATTCAATAGCTGTGATCGCCTCTTCGGCCGGTTTGACGATGAGCTTGTTGATAACTCATTGCAACCATAGGGGTTGTAAGTTTCTATTAAAATTGAAACATTATGGGTTGAATTTACACCGGCAGGATGGAATAATCTCCGTTTTTTTAACAGGATGCCCTGAAACAGTCTGTACTTGATACTTCGGCATCATGCAGTTCAGTATCCGGGCTCGTGTTTCGCCAGGCAGCTCCCGTTCGCCGCTTTTCAGCTTTAAGTGCGGTATGCGTGAGCATTTTCATCGCTGTGACGACCTATTGAGGAATATTTATGTCAGTAGAAGGGGTTGAAGAAAAACCGGAGTTTGTCAGGCTGTTGCGACAGCAGATTGACGCAGAGCAGGGGATCACTTTTGCGCGTTTTATGGAGCAGGCACTCTACCATCCCGACTACGGTTATTATATCTCCGCGCGTAAACGCATTGGTAAAGAGGGTGATTTTTTTACTTCCAGTAGTGTGCACTCCTGCTTCGGTCGTCTGATTGCACGCCAACTTGAGCAGATGTGGCAACTGCTTGGCGGCAAAGATTTCATCGTTGCTGAACAGGGTGCCGGAGAAGGTCATCTGGCGGTTGATGTGCTGGATGCCGTCAGCGAACAATTTCCTGCTTTCTATGAACGATTGCGTTATCGGATTGTCGAAATCAGCGGTGATGCCCGGCAGCGTCAGAAAAAGACGTTACAGCGGCACCTGGACACCGGTCGACTCGACTGGTGTACATTGACCGATTTACAGGGGATGCGCGGTTGCCTGTTGAGTAACGAGCTGGTTGATGCCTTTCCTGTCCATCTGGTTCAGACTGTTGCCGGCGAATTACGTGAAGTTTATGTCATCAATCAGGGAGATGATTTCAGCGAGGAATTGCGTGCTCCATCAACGCCCCAACTGACCGAATATTTCGCGCAGATAGGGATAGCACCAGCAGAAGGAAACCGCTGCGAGGTCAACCTGGCTGCTCGCGACTGGATGGCACAGGTGGCTGATGTTCTTGAAGAGGGTTTCGTGCTGACGATCGATTATGGTTATCCGGCCAAGGATCTTTACGCGCCGGAGCGCCACGCCGGGACCCTGCTGTGTTACCACAAGCACCAGACCAATGAGAACCCTTATCAGCATGTCGGCTGTCAGGATATCACCGCCCATGTTGATTTTACCACATTACAGCAGATCGGCCTCAAGCACGGTCTGGAAACCCTTTACTTTGGTCATCAGTACCAGTTTCTCATGGGATTGGGTTTTCTTGAGTTGCTGATGCAGATGCAGAGCCACGAGACCGATCCGATTAAAGCCCAGGCGTTGCGGATGAGTATGAAACGTCTGATACTGCCCGAGGCGGGAATGGGTGAAAGTTTCAAGGTGTTGATTCAGGGAAGAGGGGTCGGTCAGCCGGAACTCTTGTGTGCCCGACGGATACAGGATATCCGTATGCCGGCAGCAGGTTTGTCGTGACTCTTGCACTTGAGAATTGAACGCGCCTATAATGGGCTATACTACAACCTACGGAGGATATTAGCAGATGAAAGAACGTGTACAAGAAGTGCTGGACATGGTTCGCCCCGCGCTCCAGGCAGATGGTGGTGATGTAGAGCTGGTTGATGTTTCAGACGAGGGGGTCGTCAGTGTCAAGTTGACGGGTGCCTGTGGTTCCTGCCCCATGTCGACCATGACTCTGAAGATGGGAATTGAAAAGAACCTGATGGAGCACATCCCGGAAGTTAAAGAAGTGGTTCAGGTTCGTTAAAGAATCAGGGAAAACAGATCAACGACAAAAGGCCTGTGCATTAAGAACAGGCCTTTTGTCATTAACGCTTGAATCTGTGAATTCGGAATACAGAATATAGAATATAGTAGAAAAACTAGCGCAGCATGCTCGACAAGCGCAAGAGCAGTCCCTGGTGGGTTGACAGGGCGGCGTAGGGGCACAATTCCTGACAGCAAAAGCAGCGAATGCACAGGTCATAGTTGATATTCAACCGGTCGTTTGCTATCGCCATGGCTTGGGGTGGGCAATGTTTAACGCAGGCGTGGCAGCGCATGCAGCGTTGATGATCAACCAGCGGGCGTGCCGTCAGCAGATGTTTCAGACGGCGGCCAAAGTAGCCGGGGATACCGAAATTGACATCGGTCATTTTAGCGGCGCGAAAGTGGTCGATCTGCAGCTCAGCCAGAGGTGTGCCGACCAGTTCCAGTTCCGCCAGACGCGCCAGCGGCCGGCCAGTGGCCAGCGCCTGTTGTTGGGTGAAGACCTGCTCGGGCTGCATTTTTACCAGCGCGGTTGCCACCGTATCAACCGCTTGTGCTGACGTGCCGGCCAGCAGGGCGCCGATTTTAACCGGATCACCACTGCCCGGACCCTCACCTTCCATACCAATCACGGCATCAACAATGTTTAACGTGGGCGCCAATGTTTCACAGATCTCCAGTAACATGCGCGCAAACAGGCTTTTGTCGGTCCCAGCCTGTAGATGCATGCCTGGTTTGCGCATGCCGATCAAGGCGCCGAACATATTTTTTACTGCACAGGTCAATCCCATCATCTGGTGGGTTTTTAGCTTGGGAAGATTGATGATGACATCGGCGGCAAGGATATCGCGCGCTACCTCAATCTGATGAAGAGTCGTACCCTGTGGGTGGATGATGACTGAATCGGCAAAAGGCGCAAAACGTGCGCCGGTCTCCTCAATGGCAGCAAGGATGCCGGTCTTGCGCGCAACTGCGGCCGGGCTGCCGATGCCGGGTGAATCCCCCACCGAAACGATACCGCCGGCAGCCATTGCCAGCTTGATCACGGCGCGAACAATCTGTGGATGGGTGGTCACGGCCCGTTCGGGTTCTTTGCCTGCCAGCATATTGGGTTTGATCAGAACCTTCTGGCCGGGCTTAACGAAGGCCTCCATGCCGCCTAAGGAGGCAAGCAGTGTGTGAACAGCGGCCGCGGTTGCGTCAGGATCATAGTTGTCAAGAGCGGTAAGGCTGACCCGGTTCGATGGTGTGAGACAAGGTCCACTCAAGGGTTGTGCCCGGACGGGATGGAGGCATAAAAGGTTCGCGAGCGGGGGCCGTCGAATTCACAGAAATAAATGCTCTGCCAGGTGCCGAGGAGCAGGGCACCCTGGTTGATGATCAGGTTTTCGCTCACCCCGATCAGGCTGCTTTTGATGTGGGCGGCGCTGTTTCCTTCGCTGTGCCTGAAGCTGGGGCTGTCGGGCACCAGACGTTCGAAGTCCCCGAGCATGTCTGTTGCCACATCAGGATCAGCATTTTCGTTAATGGTTACCGCTGCGGTCGTGTGAGGGACAAAAATCAGCAGTGTGCCCTGGCGGATTCCGGTCTGCGCCAGCCACTGCTGTATTTGCGGGGTAATGTCGATCAGCTCTTGCTGCCGGCGGGTACGGACTTCAAACTTTTTAATCAAGACGAAAGCTGTCCTTTCAGGGCGGCGACGGTAGCATTAATGGCGGCGGCACGGTAGATCAGAGAGGTGTGCCCCATGTTATCAAGTGGAATCTGAGTTCCCCAGTCCAGTTGTGCTGATGAGTTGGGAAGAACCATGTTGTCCTTGCAGGTATAGATGTTGTACACCTGAACCTGTGCCGGGGGCGGCTCGCTGTTGAGGCGGGTGAGGAAGTCGGAGCCCGGGATCAGCAGCTTGCCCAAAGGCATGAACGAAAAGGGGGTCAGCTTGGACCCCTGATGTGGGGTGCCCAGGAAGATCAGGCGATCAACCTTGTCCTGTCCACCGCGGCGTTGAACATAGTTGCGGGCGATAATTCCTCCCATGGAGTGCCCGACCAGGTGAACCTTGTTAACCCCGAGATGATGACGCAGTTCGTCGACTTTTTTTGCCAGCAGTTCGGTCAGCACCTCCTCGCTGTGGAAAGCCGAAAGATTGATGGTGGCAATATTTTCAAAGCCATGGCGCTTAAGGCGCGTCTGAAACCAGAACCAGCAGGCGCGGTTGACAAACAGGCCATGGAGCAGCAGGATTGGTGTGACTCCTCGCTTGAGGCTCTGCTTTTTCGGGGTATAAAGACCAAAGGGTACGGACAGTATAGTGACAAAGTTGAAAAAGGCTTCGGGCAATAGCAGGCGGGGGAGTTGGCGCAGATTGTCACGGCTGAAGCGATTCTTCACCAGTTCAGGATGGCTGTTGGCGTACTCATACCAGAGGATGCTGAAGCTCAGCAGAATAACGAGAAGGTCGAAGATCAGGAGCAACAACAGTAACGTAACGATAAGATAGAGCAGGCTCATACCGGTAACCCTGTTTTTCGCAAGATATTGAAGATGCCATTGTAACGAGCGCCTAAAGCAAGGCGCGCAATTATCAAGTCGATGCAATGAGGCGCACTCGGGTACGCCGAAGTCGCGAGATCCTTGCGGTAACGCGGCAACTGGCGGTTTTTTGCGACGCCAGCGTTGAAAGCTGCCTGCGTTGCCATAGCAGCACCTTTTTCCAAGCAACAAGACGACGGAAGTATGACATGCTCTAATGCCGCCGTCAATCAGCAGCCAGCCCGACAAGGTGTGTGAATGAAGCACTATCTGAATCTTTTTCAGCAGCATCTGGAAGTCGAGCGCAACCTGTCTTTCCACACAGTGAAAGCCTATTTGCGCGACCTCAGACAGTTCGAAGAGTTTCTAGCACAGACCCAGGGGTGCCCGGTCGATGCCGCCGTCTTGGAGCGGGTCGATGTTCTGCTGCTGCGTCGTTATCTTGCACTGTTGCAGAAAAGCTGTCAGCGTTCCAGTGTTGTCCGCAAGCTCTCAGCGTTGAAGACCTTTTATCACTACCTCGAGCGCCAGGGTATCGTCAGTTCGTCACCTGTTTCTTCCGTAACGGCTCCGCGCCGCCAGCTCTATCTCCCTAAAGTGCTCAGTGCCGAGCAGACCGGCGCTCTTCTTGATACCCGTGTTGACAACTATCCGCAGCTGATACGCGATCTGGCTATCTGTGAGCTGCTTTACTCCTGCGGCCTGCGGGTCAGTGAATTGACCGGTCTGGATCTCGCTTCTGTCGATCTGGAACAGCGTCAGGTGCGAGTGCTGGGGAAGGGGAGCAAGGAGCGGTTGCTACCCATCGGTCGTGCCGCTTGCCGGGCCATCAGCCTCTATCTGGAGCAGCGGTCGTACAGTGAAGAGAAGGCGCTGTTTCTTAACTACCGCGGTGGTCGACTAACGAGCCGCAGTGTTCAACGCTTGCTTAAGCGTCGACTGTTGCAACTGAATCTGGCTACAGATGTGACTCCCCACGCCCTGCGCCACTCTTTTGCCACCCATCTGCTCGATGCCGGTGCCGATTTGCGGGTGATTCAGGAGTTGCTTGGGCACGCCTCCCTGTCAACGACTCAGCGCTATACGAGCGTTAGCTTTGCCCATCTGACCAGTGTCTATGATCGTGCTCATCCGCGCAGCCGCAAAAAGTGACTAAACTGGTTATCTTTGCCCTTGACTCGCGTCGAGAGACGGGTAAAATACCATCAACTTTTTTCGCACCCGTCTTTTCAATAAAAACAAGGAGTTTTATCAATGAGCGTATTGGTAGGAAAAAAAGCCCCGGAGATTAACGCCCCCGCTGTCATGGCCGATGGTTCCATCAATGAGTCCTTTTCCCTGTCGGACTATAAGGGAAAATATATCGTGTTGTTTTTCTATCCCCTTGACTTCACCTTCGTTTGCCCCACGGAACTGATTGCCTTCAGTCATCGTATTGATGAATTTGAAAGCCGTGGTGTTCAGGTTCTTGGTTGCTCCATCGACTCGCATTTTACCCACCAGGCCTGGCGCAATACAGCGGTAGAAAACGGTGGCATCGGTCCGGTGAAATACCCCCTGATAGCTGACATCAAGCATCAGATCTGCCGCGACTACGATGTCGAGCTCGATCCGGCCGGTGTGGCCTTGCGCGGGTCTTTTCTTATTGACCGCGAGGGAGTGGTACGGCACCAGGTTGTCAATGATCTTCCCCTCGGGCGTAATATCGATGAAATGTTACGCATGATTGATGCCTTGCAGTTCCATGAGCAACATGGTGAGGTCTGCCCTGCCGGCTGGAATAAGGGCGATCAGGGGATGGTGGCCGATAGCAAGGGAGTTGCATCATATCTGGCAGAGCAGGCATCAAAACTGTAGGGCGTGATCCTTGAATATATAAAATCTCATTATAATCAATAAAAAAGGTGGCTTTTGCCACCTTTTTTTATTGATTGTTAAGCTATAATAAGGTTTAATTTGCGGTATTATTAACATCCACAAAAAAAACTGACAGGAGGCCGGTCTGGGTTTTTCATTTGGACGACGTCAACAAGGGGGTGCAGCGGCCGGGGTTTGCCTGGAGTCGGACGTCATTTCTGTTGCCGCTGTCACCGTCGGTTCAGGTGCTCGGCCGCGATTGACTTTTGCCGGGCGTGCAACGGTAGCCGCTGACCAGCACAGCAGTTCTGTTCTTGAAGATCTGCTGCGGCAGGGGAAGTTGCAAGGCAGGCAGGGACATCTGGTATTGCCCCTTAACAGCTATCAGACCATCCAACTGGATTTATCTGATGTTCCCCTCGAAGAGGCGCGACAGGCCGCTCGCTGGCAGATCGGAGAGCGTGTTGATTATCCGCCTGATCAGGCCGTGATCGATCTTTATCAGATTGCCCCTTTTGCCGGTGAAAGACGCGCGCAGAGCTATGCTGTTACGGCGCATCAGCAACCCTTACGTAAACAGGTCGATGCGGTTGGTGCCGCCGGATCTCGTGTAGCGAGCATTGACATCCCCGAATTTGCGTTGCGCAACATCTGTGAGCTTTTTGTTGAAGATCTTCGCGGTGTCGCTCTACTGCTTCTGCTCGACCAATCCGGCCTGTTTGTCGTGGTGCGTGATGGAGTTCTTTATCTGAGCCGCCAGTTGCCGATGGGAATGGACAGCCTGTTAGCTTGTCAATCGGATGATCCGGCTATGATGGAGTTGTTCGATACCATCGTGCTGGATATTCAACGCTCCTTTGATTTTTGTGAGAGCAACTTCCAGTTACCATTGGTGTCACGACTTCTAGTGGCCCAGACCCGCCAGGAAATGCCCGCACTGGTCAATTATCTCAACGACTATCTGACCACCAGTGTTGAACCTTTGAGGTTGGATACCGTCATGGATCTGGACCCCGACATGGAACCGTTGGCTCTCAATCAGCAGCTTCTGTCCATTGGCGGCGCTTTGCGTCGGGAGGAAAGCTGATGCGCCAGCAGATTAATATGTATCGGGATGAGTTGATTGATCGGGTCGAGCCGTTGACCGGTAAGCAGGCCGGGCTGATTCTGGTTGTGACTCTTATTGTCGTCACTGTCCTCGGTGGTTATGGCTACTGGCGCGGTCAGGAACTGGAACCGCAACGGGCCCGGCTGGAGTTGCAGCAACAGCAGATGCGGTCTTTGGTCAACGATCTGGAGCAGCAGTTTCCCGTGCGTCAGGTCTCGCCGTTACTGCAGCAGCGGGTTGCACGTCTGGAGCAGGAACATAAAGAGCTGGAGCGGACTCTTGATTTTGTGCTGTTGCGGGAACAGGGACGTAACAGTGAGATGCTCGCATCTCTCGAGGGGCTGGCGCAGCAACGGCATGCCGGACTATGGCTCAATCAGGTATCCCTCGCCCGTCAGGGGCTGGATGTTGAATTGGCCGGTCGTGCGTTTAATCCTGAACTGGTGCCGGGTTATCTCCAATGGCTTGTTGACGAGGGTATTTTTTCCGGATTAACCTTCTCCCGTTTACGCCTTTCCCGGCTACAGGAATATCCAGGTCACGTTGAATTTAACATCGGCACCGGGACGGCAGGAGCACGATGATGCGCAAACAATGGTCGGCATTGGTACAGTGGTTTCATCAGCGCGCCCTGCGCGAACGCGCGGTGCTGCTGTTGTGCGCTGTCGCTCTGATGGTTGCCCCGGTTTACCTGTTTGTGCTTGAACCGGCGACGAAAAAACGAGCTTCGACACAGCAACAGTTAGCGCGACTGAGCACCGACATCAGCCAGCTTGAAATGATGGAAGCCGAGATCCGCGCACGCTCACAGGTTGATCCTGACCAGGAATTGCGTGAGCGCCACGATCAACTGAAACAGCAGCTTGCAGAGCAGCGCCAGGAGCTGCACCTGGGTATTTCTCATCTGGTCACGCCGGCAGAAATGCCGGAACTGCTGAAGCAGATACTTGCCCAGTCGGATATCGAGTTGCTGCGACTGGAAAATCTGGCCCCGCAACTGGTCGGTGGTGTCGAGCAATCCGGCGAATCGCCCTCCCGTCTCTATCGTCATCGTTTGCAGATGGAGTTGCAAGGTGATTACCTGGGTCTGTTGTCGTACCTGCGCCGATTGGATCAGTTGCCCCGTTTACTGGTGTGGGAAGCTATTGATATTGTCACCCGTGAGTATCCGACCACGACGATTCGACTGCGAGTCTACACCCTGGGTTTGACTGAAGAGTGGCTTGGTGGCTGAGATGAAAATACTTCTACTGATATTGATGGTGACGTTCCTGACAGCAACTGGTTGGACACAACCGGTATCCGGGTTGGTTGATCCACTGCGTCCATCCCATTACCAGCCGCGACCACAGACCGAGCAGCGCCAGGAACAGGAAAGTCTTGAAAAATTTCGTGATCAGTTCCGGGTGACAGCTATTCTTCGATCTTCAGACCGGTCAGTGGCAGTCATTAATGGTCGGCCTTTGCAGATAGGGCAGGTGATCGGTGATTTTCGCCTGATTGACATTGGTCCGGATCAGGTTGTTCTCCAGAAAGGACAACAGAAACTGACGCTTTATCGCAGCGTCAGTGAAGTACAGAAATCGCCTGCAACCGACGGCATTACGCCGTAATAAGGAGTTGTTGTGAAGAAGTTTATGGGAAACCTGATTGGCAATTCAATAATCATCGGCCTGTGTGTTCTGTTGGTAGCCGGATGTGCGCCTCTGTCTCGCAGTGTTACAGCCGAGGCCATCGATGAAGCCTTGCAGCCTCCTGTTGTGACGGAACGGGCGCCAGCGCCTCTACCTCCAGCAGAAATACGTTCAGCCCTGATTCCGCCGATGACTCCGCCTGCCCGTGTGCAGGATGTGGCGCAGGATGAGCGTTTCGACTTAAGTGCTCACCAGGTGGAAGCACGTGATTTCTTTATGGGATTGGTAGAGGGTAGTCGTACCAATATGGTTGTCCATCCCGATGTCCGCGGGCTGATCACCCTCAATCTGAAAAGCACCACCATTGATGAAGTGATGCGCGTTGTTCACAATGTTTACGGCTACCCCTACTCAAAAAGTGACAATATTTATCAGGTCATGCCCGTCGGCCTGCAAAGCCGCACATTTCAGGTGAATTATCTCAACCTGGTGCGCACCGGGTCGTCACAGACCCGCATCAGTTCCGGGCAGATGACGCAGAATACTCTCGCTGACGGTGGCCAGAGTTCGGGTGACGGCAGCCTTTCGGGCAGTCGCATAGATACCCAGTCCCTGACCGATTTCTGGACTGAACTGACCGCTGCAGTCCAGGGGCTGGTCGGCAACGACGAAGGTCGGAAAGTCGTGGTGCAGCCTCAGGCAGGCTTGCTGGTTGTTGTTGCCCTGCCTTCAGAGCTGCGTCAGGTCGATGAGTACCTGTCCACAGTGCAGCGCAATATGCAGCGTCAGGTCGTTATTGAAGCCAAGATTATCGAAGTTGTTCTGGCTGATGGTTTTCAGTCCGGCATCAACTGGGCGGCTCTGGCGACAACCAGCAGTGGTCGTGGGGCCTTGATTGGTCAGACCATGGATGGGGTGGGGCTGGCTCCCGGTATTGGCGGCGGTGGCTTGTCGATCAGAGAGACCGGCTCGCAGGTGCCCTTTCTGGAAGCCTTTGCCGGCGAAGCCTTTGGCGGAGCTTTCACGGCCGCGCTGAACTTCAAGGATTTTCAGGGATTTATCGAGATGCTCGAAACCCAGGGTGATGTTCAGGTGTTGTCGAGCCCTCGCATTTCGACAGTCAACAATCAGAAAGCGGTGATCAAGGTTGGTTCTGACGAGTTCTTTGTCACCGATATCTCTTCCGATACCATCACCGGTACCACGACCAGCAGTTCTACCGACATCACTCTGACCCCCTTCTTCTCCGGCATTGCCCTGGATGTGACGCCGCAGATTGACGAAAACGACGCCATTATCCTCCATATCCATCCGACCGTCAGTGAGGTTGTTGATCAGCAGAAACAAATCAGATTGTTCGGCGCTGATCAGTCTCTGCCGCTGGCGTTCAGTACGGTACGCGAATCGGACAGTGTCGTGCGCGCTGAAAGTGGACAACTGGTGGTGATTGGTGGGCTGATGCAGGAGAAAAGCGTCAACAGTCGCGATGGCGTCCCTCTGCTTGGGCGTCTTCCCGGCATTGGCGG
>SLDV01000013.1 GCA_007125165.1 Geobacteraceae bacterium
ATCTGACTGTTAATCAGATTGTCGCTGGTTCGAGCCCAGCAGAGGGAGCCAGATATTCCAGGGGCTTACGGCATAATGCTGTGAGCCCCTGTTTTTCTTTTTAGAGCAAATGCCAATTCTTTTGTAACCTTGACACCGAAATCTTCGTATCGAGGAGGTAACGTCATGAGTGATTTGCTGAGTGATAACGCAAGGTGTGAAGCTGGTTCAGACTCTCCCTGTGCTGCGATTCGCACGATTCTGGAACCGAACAATAAAGACCTGGGTGGCTTCAGTGTGCGCCGTCTCCTGCCCGCCACCAGTCTTAAATCGGTGGGACCGTTTATTTTTTTCGATCATCTGGGCCCGGCAGAATTTCAACCTGGTAAGGGGCTGGACGTTCGCCCGCATCCGCATATCGGCCTCGCGACCATCACCTATCTACTCTCCGGCGAAATTCTCCATCGTGACAGCCTCGGCAACGTTCAGCCGATTCGTCCTGCCGAGGTCAACTGGATGACCGCCGGTCGTGGTATCTCCCATTCCGAGCGTACACCACCGGAGTTGCGTCAGGCCGGACATTGCCTGCACGCGTTGCAGCTCTGGGTGGCATTGCCGGAACAACTTGAGCAGACCGATCCGGCGTTCGTTCATTATGACGCTGAGCAGATACCGCGGATTGAGAAAGAAGGGGTTAATCTGCGGATCATTATTGGTGAAGCATGGGGAGCCCAGTCTCCGGTCAGGGCCGATTCACCAACCCTTTATGCCGATGTACAGATTAAGAAGGATGCTCTACTTACTATGCCGGACGATGTTGAAGAGCTAGCTGTTTATGTTGTTGCTGGCAAGGTGCAGATACAGGGCGCGGATGTTGTTTGCCACAGGATGGCAGTTCTGGATACAGGAGCGCAGCTTGAATTGGCTGCCGTCGAAGACAGCAGACTGGTAATTATTGGCGGCAAGCCCCTCGGCAAACGTACGGTCTGGTGGAATCTGGTATCGAGCCGCAAGGATCTGATAGAGCAGGCCAAGCAGGAATGGAAAAGCGGTCAGTTTCCACAGGTCCCGGAAGAAACGGAAAAAATCCCTGTGCCTGGCAACGAATGAAAAAACCGACAGGTTGTTGTTGGACCCGGATTTCTGTAATATCTGCCTAAGCGATTGGTGTTTATTGCATCATGATGATGTGTTCTTAGTGGAGGAGAGGGTATGACCACCCGTGTGGTGCGCAGTCAGGAACGAAAAAGCAGGCGCCTCAAAGTCCGTTTTGGGGTTGATGATCTCTCCAAAATGGCTTTTCTCGGCAATGCATCAGTCGAGGGTGCCTGGATCATCACCGGTCAGCCGGAAAGGGTCGGAACACTGTTGCGCATTTGCCTTTATCTGCCCGACGGTGAGGAGGTTGTGGTGCGGGGACGGGTGCAGTGGGCCAAGAAAATCCCTCCTAATCTAATCCGGCTGAGTAAGAATGCCGGAATGGGGGTCAAGTTCACCCGCTTTGAATCCGGCCTTTCTGTTTTTTCAGACTACCTGACTACATTGCGTTACTGATGACCGGTCTGTTGCCATGATTACATCGAATGGCTACCTTCCCGTCATTACCCCTGATCTGGTTCTGGCTATGCCTGCTTCCGGCGATTGGTGGGTCCACGCGGTTTCCGAGCGTCTGTCGGCAAGCCTTGGCGTGCCTGTTGGCCATCTGCGGGGACGCCCGGTTTCTGCGGCTTTTCCTGACGCAATACCCCCCTTAGCGGATTTGGCAACAGAAGTCGCAGAGCGGGGACAGGATCTCTCCGGCATCAGGATACGACTTGTGCCACAGCAGGCAGATGTGCTGGCTGATATTCAGTTTGCCGGTTTGACGGACGATTATCAGAGTCAGCAGGTTCGGGTTGTTCTGCGCCCGGTTGCTGATATGCCGGAAGCGGAGGATTTTCATCGACTGGTCGGAGTCAGCGCTGTCATGCGTGAGGTGTTTCGCAAGGTTCGCCTTTATGCCGCTTCTGATGCAACGGTCATTATTACCGGTGAAACCGGAGCCGGCAAAGAGTTGGTAGCTCATGCGCTGCATCTGGAAAGTCGGCGCCGTGACAGGATGTTTGCCGCACTCAACTGTACCGCTATCAGTGAGCAGTTGCTGGAATCGGAACTGTTCGGTCACGAGCGTGGCGCCTTCACCGGGGCCATACGCGATCATCGTGGCTACTTCGAGCGCGCTGACGGCGGAACTCTGTTCCTGGACGAACTTGGAGACATGCCTCTATCTACCCAGAGCAAGCTGTTGCGCGTTCTCGAAGACGGCCAGGTAGTGCGGGTGGGGAGCGAGGCGCCGCGCAAAGTGGATGTCCGGGTTGTCGGTGCCACCAATGTTCCACTGGAGCAGGCTGTCGCCAAAAAAACCTTTCGCGCTGATCTGTACCACCGACTGGCGGTGTTGCGGATTCATCTGCCGCCGTTGCGGGACCGTATCGAAGATATTCCCTTGCTGGCGGAGCGTTTTCTTGAGCAGTTCGGTCGGCACTACAGCAAGCCGGCAAGACGCCTGACTGCCGAAGCTGTCCGGCTGTTACAATCCTACCTGTGGCCGGGCAATGTTCGTGAGTTGCGCAATGTCATCGAGCGGGTTGTGGTCGAAACCGAAGCTGAAGCCATCGGCGCCCGTGCTTTTGCTGAATGGATACGCGAACGGCAGCAGTTTGCCGATGACCTGCCCGTGGCGCACCCGTCATCCCGGACTTCTTCATTGCCTGTTGCTCTGCCCTGGTCAGGCGCTACACAGGGCTCCTCCCGGACGGCTGCTGTGCCGGGCCTTAAGGGGAAAAAAAGCGACTTGAGCGCAGAGAAGATTCGGCGAGCCTATGCTGCTGCCGATGGTAATCTGTCCGCTACAGCGCGTCACCTGGGCGTGCACCGTGCTACCCTTTATCGCCATCTGCAGCGTCTTGGTATCGAGCGTGACCAGCTCAGTCTGGATTAAACCCGGGAAAAGCAGTGTCTACGGAAAACAGGGTAGACACGACCAAGATCAAAAAAGATATCTGGTTATCTATTTGATTCCAGTAAAGCTGAAAACAGGATCCAGATTATTAGCAGATTGCATCGGTCCCGATCTTCCAGCCGTCATAATTGGAGCGAAGTGGATAACCAAAAAAAGATATTGAACGTCAATCAAAAATCCCGCCAATAAAATTGTTCACTTTACTCAAGTTGCGACGTTGCACGTGTCGTACCTGGAAGTCTCGCGACAGTTGCTGCGACGTCGCAATTTTTTAATCCTGTTGTGTAGACTTTGTAACACGCTGAAAGTAAACACGATTTTCTTTATGAAAAGTTGGCATTCGAATTGAAATAAGAAAGAGCGAAAGCGGCACCAGCAGCAAATATAAAACTTCGGCTGGTTGCCGAGAAAAACATACAACACTAAAGGATTATAAGAGGAGGAAGCCATGTTGAGATTTCACGTTATGAATCCGATTGAGAGTATGCAGCGCGAAATGGAGCACCTGCTCCGCGGTTTTGATCTGGGGCCTAATGCCCGTCGTGATCATGGGCGGATCAACTTCAATATTCGTGAGCATGATGACAGATATCTGGTTGAAGCCGCGTTGCCAGGAGTTGATTCTGAAAATCTGGATATCAGTGTCATCGATCGGCAATTGGTGATAAAGGGAGAATTTGCTCGGCTTGACCTGCCGGAAAATGCTCGTATTTATCGTCAGGAGCGCAGAAGCGGTTCTTTCGAGCAGAGCCTGATGATGACTGATAAGCTCGATACCGACAAAATAGAAGCAGAATACAAGGACGGTATCCTGATCATCAGCGTTCCCAAGGCTCAGGCGGCTCTGCCGAAGAAGATCGAAATCAAGGCTGCCTGATTGATTGCTGCAGAAAAAAAGGGAAGACGGCAGGTTAATCATTTGATAACTGTAACTTCAAGAAAAGACATAAGGAGATCAATATGAGTGACAAGCAGATGACAACTCAACATGTAGAACAGGCTCATCCTGTTGAGCAAGCTGCACCCATTGTCTGGGGTACCCCTGATGTTGATATCTATGAGACCGACAGCGAACTGGTGCTGCTGGCCGATATGCCCGGTGTCACCGATCAGGGGTTGCAGCTCGAAGTTTCCCGTGGGGTGTTAACTTTCGAGGCAGAGCGAGAAGTAGCCGATGGCGGCACCAGGCACGGCTACTACCGGCAGTTCAGGATTTCTGACAGAATTGACGCTGACGCCGGTCAGGCGGAATTGAAAAATGGAGTTCTCACCCTGCGGTTACCGAAAACCGAGGCGGCAAAGCCGAAGAAGATAGCCGTCAAAACCCTTCACTAACAAGACAATGTGAAGGTCGCTTACAGCCGGGGTCGTCAGTGGCCCCGGTTTTTTTTACAGCTTAAAACAACAAATATTAAATTTGCAGTTGCTATAATTGAATTTGGTTATCCGCTTTGCACCAATGGTATCACTTACAAGATCGAGATAGATGACGTCTGCCAACAATCTGGATTCTGCGACTATGCGCAGAATGACAACAAAGCACATTGACAGAAAAAAGACCGTCATTCTGCGTGTAGCGAAGCGAAATCGCAGAATCCAGATCTGGTTTCCTGCCCTACTGGAGTAAACTGGACAACCAGATAATTGAAAAGAACCTGCTTTAAGAACGTGAAGAGTACAGGCTGACCAGGCCGCAAAAAAAGGAGAAGAAAATGATTGATCTGAATAAAGCCACCCAGAAAGTACAGGAGGCCTTGCAGGAAGCTCAGGCTCAGGCCTTGCGTCTTGGTCACGCGGAAATCGATGGAGAGCATCTGCTTCTGGCCCTGTGCGAACAGCAGGACGGCCTGGCTCCGCGGCTGCTGCAAAAGATGAATGTTAGCGTTGAAGCCGTCGTTAATGGTCTGCGCCAGGATATCGAGTCACGTCCACGGGTCAGTGGTGCCGGAGCGGACAGCGGCAAGCTCTACGCCAGCCGACGCTTAAGCCAGATGTTGCTGCAGGCTGAAACCGAAGCCAAGCAACTCAAAGATGAATACATCAGTGTTGAGCACATTCTGCTGGCCGCGACCGGTGAAGGGGAGCGTACATCTGCAGGGCGTCTGCTGAAAAAACTCAAGGTCGAGCGCAACGCCCTGCTGCAGGCACTGACCGGTATTCGCGGTAATCAACGCGTCACCAGCCAGGATCCTGAAGCCACCTATGAGGCCCTGGCCAAGTTTGGCCGTGATCTGGTCGAAGAAGTCAAAAAGGGCAAGCTGGATCCGGTTATCGGCCGTGACGAGGAGATCCGCCGGGTCATTCGGGTGCTGTCACGCAAGACCAAGAACAACCCGGTGCTGATCGGAGAGCCGGGCGTTGGTAAAACCGCCATTGTAGAAGGACTTGCACACCGGATCGTGCGTGGTGATGTTCCGGAGGGGCTCAAGGGTAAAATCGTCTATTCCCTCGATATGGGCGCCCTGGTTGCCGGAGCCAAATACCGCGGTGAGTTTGAAGAGCGTCTTAAGGCGGTACTTAAGGAGATTCAGGAAAGTCAGGGACAGATTCTGCTGTTTATTGACGAGTTGCACACCATCGTTGGTGCCGGCAAGAGTGAAGGGGCCATGGATGCCGGCAACATGCTGAAACCGATGCTGGCGCGAGGTGAGCTGCACTGTATCGGCGCCACCACCCTTGATGAATACCGCCAGCACCTGGAAAAGGATCCCGCGCTTGAGCGCCGCTTCCAGCCGGTAATGGTCGATCAGCCCAATGTGGAAGCGACCATCAGTATCCTGCGCGGACTCAAGGAGCGTTACGAGGTTTATCACGGCGTCCGCATTCAGGATAACGCCCTGGTGGCTGCGGCGGAGCTCAGTCATCGTTATATTGCGGATCGCTTCTTGCCCGACAAGGCAATTGATCTGGTGGATGAAGCCTGTGCCACGATTCGTACCGAAATTGATTCAATGCCGGCAGAACTTGATGCCATTACCCGGCGCCTGATGCAGCTCGAAATAGAAGAGGCGGCACTGAAAAAAGAGAAGGATGCCGCCAGTCGTGAACGTCTCGGGGCGCTGCAGAAAGAGCTGGCTGACCTCAAAGAACGTGAGAAGATTTTTTCCGCCCAGTGGCAACTGGAAAAAGGCGGCATCAAGGGCATCCAGAGCCTGCGTGAAGAGATTGAACAGGTGCGTCTCGATATTGGCGCTGCCGAGCGCAACTATGATCTTAATCGGGCAGCAGAACTCAAGCACGGCAAGCTGCCGGAGCTGGAAAAACGCCTACAGCAACTGGAACAGGAGCTTGCCGGCAGCGACCAGCAGAGCAAAATGCTGCGCGAAGAGGTCACCGAAGATGAAATTGCGGAAATTGTTGCCCGCTGGACCGGAATTCCGGTTACTCGCCTGATCGAGACCGAGCGTGATAAGTTGCTGCAGCTGGATGAGATTCTCCATGAGCGGGTCATCGGCCAGAATGAAGCGGTCGAACGAGTTGCCGATGCGGTGATACGCGCTCGTTCCGGAGTCAAGGATCCGCGTCGCCCTATCGGCTCATTCATTTTTCTCGGTCCTACCGGGGTCGGCAAGACCGAACTTGCCCGCACACTGGCTGCGGCTCTGTTTGACAGCGAAGACAACATGATCCGCATCGACATGTCTGAATACATGGAGAAGCATGCCGTCAGTCGTCTGCTCGGAGCTCCTCCCGGCTATGTCGGCTATGAGGAGGGAGGGCAGCTCACTGAAGCGGTGCGGCGCAAACCCTACTCCGTTGTGCTGTTCGACGAGATTGAAAAAGCACATCCTGATGTTTTTAACGTGCTGCTGCAGATTCTTGATGATGGCCGGGCGACCGATTCCAAAGGGCGTACGGTCAGCTTTAAGAATACCGTGATTATCATGACCTCGAACATTGCTTCGCATTATCTGCTCGAAGGGATCAAGAACGGCGAGATTCCTCAGGCAGTTCAGGAACTGGTTGAGCAGGAATTGCGGCGCAGCTTCCGCCCCGAATTCCTCAACCGGATTGATGATACCATCATCTTCAAGCCTCTGGTGCTTGATGAAATCAGACAGATTGTTTATCTGTTGATGGCTGATCTGCGCAAGCGCCTGCTGGATCAACGTCTTGATCTGGAGGTGACGCCGGCTGCGGCTGATCATATTGCTGTCAGTGGTTACGATCCGGTTTATGGCGCCCGCCCCCTTAAGCGTTATATTCAGCATCAGCTTGAGACCAGAATCGGTCGCGCCCTGATCAGGGGGGAAATGACAGAAGGCGGTAAAATTGTTGTTGACCAACGTGAAGGAGAACTTGTTGTGGAGCTGCAGCCACTGCAATAAAAAAACGAAGTCAGGTATCCGAAAAAGCTTGCCAAGTGAAGATGGGCGGCTATAATGGTACCAAATAGGTTATAATTGGTTGCAAAGTCGCTAAGGAGGGTACCATGCGTATCGATATACTCTGTAAACCGGATAAGCCGGAAAGTTGTCAGGGCACTATGGACAATGTACGTCAGGCCCTTGAACAGCTCGGGGTCAAGGCGGAGATTCATCAGTACAGTGATTCACGTAAAATGATTGATAATCGTATTTATGTGGTTCCGGCGTTGCTGATTGACGATCAGGTTCGTATTGCCGGCCGTGTGCCGAAGGTCGAAGAAATCGTCGACTTCATCGTTGAACGTCCTCGTTACCGCAAAGATACTGCTGAGGTTGCATAGCCTCACCAGCCCAGTGATTGATCCTTAAAGGCTCCTGCAGGTTTTCCTCAGGAGCCTTTACTTTTTCAGACGTTCGCGCTACCGTGATCCTTCTTTATGAAGGAGTGTTCATCATGCCGAAAGTGCTGCTTGTAGATGATGTTGATCTGTTTCTGGAGTTGGAGCGTTCGTATCTTGAAGGCTGCGGTTACGACCTGCTGACGGCATCCTCTGGAGAGGAAGCACTGAATCGTCTCGACAAGATTGCCCCCGACATCCTTCTGCTGGATTTTTATATGCCCGGCATCAACGG
>SLDV01000046.1 GCA_007125165.1 Geobacteraceae bacterium
ATGGGGATCAAACCAGGGAATATGCAGCAATAACTCTGCACGCTCCACCAAATCGATCACTTTGCCCGGTAGGTGATCCGGCCTCGGGTGAGATCATAGGGCGATAATTCTACGGTCACGCGATCACCCGGCAGAATGCGGATATAATATTTGCGCATTTTCCCCGAAATATGAGCAAGAACGATATGATCGTTGTCAAGCTTGACGCGGAACATGGCGTTCGGCAACGGCTCTACAACCGTACCTTCTACTTCAATAGCTTCTTCTTTAGCCAACGGAACCTCCTGCCATAACAAGTTGACAAATTAAATCAGAATGGCGACTTATTACATGTTCAACCGAGGCTGTCAAGCCCATGTCAACATAGTCAAGACACCGGACCCCGTCCAGTCGAAACGTGAAATCATAAAACAAACGTCAGGATGTCGGATTGAGCAGCCGTTCAATCGATGCTATGACCATGGCCGATTTAAAAGGTTTGGTAATATATTGATCGGCACCAACCTCTTTGCCGCGCGCCATGTCTTCCGGCGATTTTTTCGCAGTCAACAGGACCACTGGAATATGGCGTGTCTGCGGGTTGTTTTTTATCTGCCGGCAGACCTCAAAACCATCGACCTCCGGCAGCATAATATCGAGCAGAACCAGATCAGGAGGAGTTTCCTTCACCGCCTTGAGGGCTGCAGTACCTGTTGCTACCCCCTGAACATGATATCCCTTGGTCGTGAGCAGAATACTTTCCAGCTTCAACAAACTTTCTTCATCTTCAACGATCAGAATTTTTTTCTGCATTACCCTCTCCTCAGCTAGCAAGCCTTGGGAAATTGTACCAGCGAATATATTAAATCTCCAGTTCCGGTTGCAGCAACTGCTCCATTGAAATACCGGCCTGGGATAAAAAGACAGAAAAAGCATCCAGAGCCAATCCGGGCTCTGCTTCGTGAAAACCATCACCGTACAAGAGGGCAACCACCCTGCCGCCACTGGTCAGTGGCGCAACCATAACATCATCAGGGATCTGACCGAGCAACGATCGCAAGCGTTGTTCACACGCTGTATTGTTGAGAGCCGCGCGCAGTATGCGTTGCTCCCTGATCGCCTGAGCAAAAAGCGAATCACCGTCTACTTCAAGATCAAGCTGACGTACCAGTTGATCAGCGCCCCCCTCTTTGCTGGAGAGACCAAACTGGCCCAGACCAACCAGACGTATTCCGCGCACGTCAAGCACAATGGCTCGACGCATCAACTCGCTGGCATAACGCAGAATCAGCAGAATAATACCGCCGCCCAGATCGGGATTTTGCAATTCAGCCAGCATCCCCCGTAACAGATTGATGCGGCCACGATCCTGCCGCTGCTGCAGCTCCCGCAACTTTGCTTCCAGGTCCTCGTTATTTAATGGAGTGGTCTGGTTCGCTGTTTCAAGAAGCTGAATTTTAACCGCCAGGCGTTGTGGGCTTAAGCCTTTTTCCAGAATCAGGTCGAGGGGATTAAGCTGAGCACTGCCATAGGTAGCAACCGGCTCTATCGAAAAAGTGAAACGGCCCTCTTTCCAGTCACAGAAATCGACGACAATCCTCTCTATCTGTTCCCCAACAACCTTTTCAATGTCCTGTGATGCCAGTTTGTAGAGATAACTGACAATAGGACCCAGTGGCTGGTGTTTTCTCAAACGCCGCTGAAATTTCAGTGCATCTTCTACCTGTTGGGGAGAAACCAGCTCTCGCTCACGCAACAGAGCGCCAAGACCTTGAGGAAAGCGACTGGAATTGGCACGCACTACCTGGCCATCATGGAAATTGACACTACCCTGATCCCCCATGTTTTCAAGCTTGAGAGTTCCGGATTTTTTACCAAGACTGATCAACTGCAGTATAGAACAGATATTCAGATCTTCAAGGCGGCCCTTCAGACTCATAGTATAAACAATCCTGAAACAGACATGATTTTACCTCGATTCCTTGTCACGACCCCGGAACTGCAGCCGAACAGGCACTTTATCAAAATTGAATTTCTCTCTGAAACAGTTTACCAGATAACGCTCATAGGAAAAATGAACATCCTCAGGGCGATTGCTGAACAATACAAAGGTTGGCGGTCGAACGGCGTTCTGGGTCGCATAATAAAACTTCAGACGGTGGCCACGAACCATCGCCGGCGGATGTTTGGCAAGGAACTCTTCGAGGCCCTGGTTGATCTTTCCCGTCGGCACCCGTCGATTGAATTGGTCAGCCACCTCTGCCACCAGAGGCATAATCTTGTTGATTCGCTGACCGCTCAGGGCAGAAACAAACAGATGGGGCGCAAAAGTAAGAAACTTGAAACGCCGCTGTATCTCATCTACAAAGTTCTTCATGGTGTGATTATCTTTTTCCGGCACATCCCACTTGTTGATTAACAGAATAATCGCCCGCCCCTTTTCATAAGCATAACCGGCGATAGATAAGTCCTGATCAGTAACGCCCTCGGTCGCATCAATCACCATCAGCACCACATGAGCACGATCCATGGCTTTAAGGGCATGAATTGCGCTGTACTTTTCCAGGGCCACAGTAACCTTGCCCTTGCGCCGGATACCGGCAGTATCGATCAGTACATAACGCTGCTTATCGAAAACAAAGGGAGTGTCGATACTGTCCCTGGTGGTGCCGGCAACCGGATTGGCGACGACCCGCTCATAACCGAGAATGCGATTCACCAGTGAAGATTTGCCGACATTGGGACGGCCGATCAGTGCCAGGCGGACTTCAGTTTCGCTATCCTCTACCGGCGCCGTGTCCGGCAGCAATTCATTCAGGGTATCAAGCAGCTCGCCGACACCTCGTCCGTGCTCTGCCGACAGGGGGATGAAATGGTCGATACCAAGCCCGTAAAATTCCAGGGCAGCCATTTCCTGCTTATCACCATCAACTTTGTTGACAACATATACAACCGGTTTTTCAGCTCGGCGCAACATGGCCGCAATTTCTTTATCCGCAGCGGTGAGACCCTCACGGACATCGAGCAGAAAAATAATAATAT
Organism: Geobacteraceae bacterium; assembly: GCA_007125165.1. Lineage (GTDB taxonomy): Bacteria > Desulfobacterota > Desulfuromonadia > Desulfuromonadales > Geopsychrobacteraceae > Pelovirga. Next base: position 3,022 of record SLDV01000046.1, read on the forward strand.
CGGCTTCCTCAACAGCCGCCTGTGATTGTTCACGCATCTGGCAAAGCAGTTGATCTTCTGTTTGCGGTTCAAAACCGCCGGTATCGACCAGCAGAAACGGTTTGTCATAACGCGTTATTTCAGCGTAATGTCGGTCTCGAGTCACGCCGGGAAAATCTTCCACGATGGCCTTGCGCTGACCGAGAAGCCGATTAAAGAGGGTTGACTTACCGACGTTGGGCCGGCCGATGATGGCAACAGTTCTGAGCATATGGTTTTAATTCTACTTTCACCTGATTAGTTTCCAGTTCGGAAACTGCAATAATGTTCATCCAGCGTTTCCGGATAAACACTAATTGTTAATCTGACCATCTGGTTGACACCAGCAAGGTACAAAAAACAGGATATGGATTCTGCGACTGCGCTACGCGCAGAATAACGGCAAGTTCTTTTCAAGAAACTTACGTCTGTGTCATCCGCCGCGAAGCACAGAATCCAGATTTTTTGCGAGCAGTATCGGTCAATCTCTTCTTACCGTTATAACCGGAGTGAAGTGAATAACCATCAAAGTTAATAGGTGCGAGGTGGTTAGTGTGCTGTTAATGGTTACTATAACCGAGCTCACGTAACATGCGCTCGCTTTGACTCCAGTTTTTGTCAACCCGGACAAACAATTCCAGAAACACCCTGGCACCGAGCATTTTTTCAATATCCTCGCGGGCCTGCTGCCCGAGGCGCTTGATCATCTGCCCCCCTTTACCGACAATAATTTTCTTGTGGCTGTCACGTTCTACATGAATGGTCGCCTGAATAACAACCAGGTTCTTATCCGCTTTTTCTTCAAACTGATCTACCTTCACACCGACACCGTAGGGAATCTCATCACTAGTCCGGCGCATGATCTTTTCACGTATCATTTCTGCAACGATAAAACGCTCAGGCAGATCCGTCACCTGGTCCTCAGGATAATAAGGCGGCCCGGCAGGCAGCATCTTCACGACCGCCTGTAGCAGTTCAGGCACCCCATCGCCACTGACGGCTGAAACGGGAATGATCTGGGCAAAATTGAAAGCGTCGTGATACGTCTGGATCTGTTCCAATAACAACGGCGGAGCAATCTGATCAATTTTGTTAATCACCAGAAAAACAGGAGTGTTCAAAGGTTCTAACAGGGAAAAAATAGACTCGGTAGCAGCATCGGGTCGTTTGCCCGCTTCCACCAGCAGAAGAATCAGGTCGACATCAGAACAGGCCCTGACCGCCTGGTCAACCATAAACTTGCTCAGCTTGCCCTTGGGGCGATGAATCCCCGGGGTATCCAGAAAAAGAATCTGTCCACTATCGGTATTGTGAATACCCAGAATCCGGTTACGCGTTGTCTGTGGCTTGTTCGAGGTGATAGCTATTTTTTGCCCCAGGATCTGATTGAGCAAGGTCGACTTACCGACATTAGGACGGCCGATAATGGCGACAAAACCTGAAACGAAAATTTGGCTGGCATGTTCTGTCATTACAAGTATCACTCCCTGAGCAACGGATGATCCAGGGCCGCAGCGGCAGCCTCCTGCTCAGCACCTTTTTTACTGGATCCGCTGCCGCGACCAAGAAGCCTGTTATTGAAGTAAACTTCCATAAAAAAGGTCCGGTTATGGTCAGGACCCTCTATCTGTGACAATCGATATTCCGGGAGCCTGTTATGGCGGGACTGCAAACGCTCCTGCAAACAGGTTTTATGATCACTGCCGTAACGCATTTGAGCCGACGTATCTATGACTGCTGAAAAATTCTTTTCGACAACTCCGCAGGCAGCATCAAAGCCACCATCTTGAAAGACAGCACCCAGCAAGGCCTCAAGAGCATCGGAAAGCAGGCTGGGTTTCTGCTGTCCCTGATTGTTCATCTCCCCCCTGCCGAGGCGGAGAAAATCGCCGATCTGCAACTGGCGAGCTATATCCGTCAAACCCTTTTCACTGACAATTTCAGCACGGATTCTGGTCAGACCCCCTTCCGGAATATCAGGAAAACGCCGGAAAACCAGATCGCTGATGGCCAGTTCCAGAACGGCATCACCGAGGAACTCCAGACGTTCATTGTGGGGTATGAATTCAGGCTGTTCATTGCTGAACGATTTGTGCGTAAGAGCCTGATGCATCAATCCCGCGTCCGAGAACTCATAACCCAGTAGTTGTTCCAGTCGAGAAAAACCGTTATCCACACAACCTCCGTAAAAACATCAATAATGATCGGGCAGTATAGACAAACGGATGAGATAGCACAATTATTTTACCAACCACGACGAACTGGTCAGACAACTGCTTTAACCGCCAGAGCGGCTGAACCACTATCAAGCGACCTGAACGTCAGCAACTATCACCTGTGATAGCGCTTGAAAACTTCACCAGCGTGCACCATAATGCTGACCTGCTAACAATCCAGATCCTGCGACTTCGCGCAGGATGACAAAGAAGCGCATGTATGGAACATAACCTGCCGTCATTCTGCGTGCAGCGAAGCAAAACCGCAGAATCCATCTCCTGTTTTCTGCTTTACTGGAGCCAAATAGTCAACCAGATAAGGAAATAACTTAACAATGGGCTTTGAGGCAATTATTGGCCACCAGCAACAGATACTTCTTCTGGAAAACGCCATACAACATCAGCGCGTCGCTCATGCCTATCTTTTTGATGGTCCAGATGGAATTGGTAAAAAGCAGGTTGCGCAAATCTTCGCCCGGATCATTTTATGTGAAAACAGCAGCGCTTGCGGTCATTGCAATGCCTGCGCAAACACAGCCGCAGGATCTCACCCGGATTTTCACGCAGTTCAAGCCGAAGGTGACTCCATAAAAATCGAGCAGATTCGTGCGCTGCAGGCGCAACTGGTTTTACGCTCTTTTTCAGGCCGGGGCAAAATCTGCCTGATTGATGATGCTGAGCTAATGACCAGAGAGGCTGCCAACGCACTGCTCAAAACCCTGGAAGAACCGGCAGCCGGAACCTTTATCATCCTGATCAGCAGTCACCCTGAAGTCCTGTTGCCAACGATCCTTTCCCGCTGTCAGAAAATCTCTTTTTCTCGTTTACCCGCGCAGGAACTGGCCCGACATTTATGTCAAGAGCTCTCTGTCACTCCAGCCGCAGCAACTGTTTTGGCTGCGGTATCCGATGGCAGCATCAGTAAAGCCCTTGGTCAAAATCAGGATTTATATCTGAAAAAACGGGTTGAACTGATTCAAGCCTTGTCAGCCTTGTCGGCAACAAGTACTATTCAGACATTCGAATTTGCCCAGTACCTTAAAGGAGAAAAAGACCTACTTGACGAAATACTCGGTATCTTCGAGATATTCTTTCGTGACCTGTTGCTGCACAAACAGGGACAACCTCAAGCAGCAATGATCAATCAGGATCTCATGCCGCTGATACAACAGCAGGTCGAGATGCTGTCGACGCCACAGATATTAACTAAAATTGAGGCAGTGGATCAGGCACGCAGATATCTGGCCAGAAATATCAATATCCATCTGGCAATGGATCACATGCTGATGCAGATCACCCACGCCTGAACAGAACAGGTAGACATATGACCCAATTCCTGAAACTTGCGAGCGTCTCTTTCCACTGCGCAGGCAAGATGTTTGATTTTGATGCCGGTGATTTCGAACTCTCTCCCGGTGACAAGGTGATCGTTGAAACCGAACGAGGTCGCGCTCTGGGCACTGTTGTAACGTCCCCCAGAGAAACAAGTCCCGAGCAGGCCCCCCCCAAGCTGAAATCGGTCCTGCGGCTCGCCACAGAAGAAGATATGGCCATGGCTCAAGTCAACACCGAAAAGGAACAGGAAGCGGTGACGTTGTGTCGGCAACGGATACGTCAGCGTGGCCTCGACATGAAACTGGTGCGAGCCGAATACCTTTTCGACGGATCCAAGGTCATCTTTTACTTCACCGCGGACGGTCGGATTGATTTTCGCGATCTGGTTCGAGATCTGGCTCAACATCTGCGTACCCGTATCGAAATGCGCCAGATCGGCGTACGCGACGAAGCCAAACTGGTCGGCGGTCTTGGCGTCTGTGGTAGGGAGCTCTGCTGTAGTAGCTATCTGCGCGAATTCGCACCAGTTTCTGTCAAGATGGCCAAGGCTCAAGGGTTGGCACTGAACCCGGCAAAAATTTCGGGACAATGCGGCAGACTTCTCTGTTGCCTTGCTTACGAATATGAAAATTATAATGAATTGCGCAAAAAACTCCCCAAGCTGGGCAAGAAAGTCACCCTGAGCAGCGGCACGGCAGAAGTCATCTCTCTGGATGTCCTGCAGCAATCTGTCACCCTGTCGTGCCCCGGCGGAGAGCGCTGTCGAATGCAGATCGAAGCCCTGCAAAAAGAGATTGCCCTGGCGGCCAACTCGCGGGCAGATAATGATGAGGTGACTGCAGCCACGGCGCCGAGCAAAGCGGACCAGCAACAGCCACCGGCTGGGGCGAAAAAGCAGAAAAGCCAGGACCGCCGCCGCAGCCAACGCAAAGATTCAACCCCTAAAACAGAGTCGATCTCGCCCACATCTGCGCCGCAAAGCACTAATGCCGATAATGAAAAAGCCCCATCCCAGGATAAACCGGCCCGGAAACGTCGCCGCCCGCGGCGCCGGGGCAAACGACCCAACACCAATGAAACACCTGCCAACTGATTTTTTTCTTGCGGGAGCCTGTTACTATGCAAAAGACCTACTACATCACCACGCCGATTTATTACGTCAATGACGTCCCCCACATCGGCCATGCCTATACCACCCTGGCCTGTGATGTCATGGCACGCTATAAGCGCGCCCGGGGATACAAGGTAGCTTTTCTGACCGGTACAGATGAGCATGGTCAAAAGGTTGAGGCCGCAGCCAAAGCCAATGGTGAAACTCCCCTTGA
>SLDV01000102.1 GCA_007125165.1 Geobacteraceae bacterium
CCGGTGTGGCTGCCGATCAGGTGACCGGGGCGTTACTGGAAGTGATCGCCGAGAAGACCGGTTATCCGGTGGAGATGCTGGAATTGGGGATGTCGCTGGATGCCGATCTGGGGATTGACTCGATCAAGCGGGTTGAGATCCTTTCGGCCCTGCAGGAACGTCTGCCCGAGCTGCCGGCGGTCAAGCCGGAAGACCTGGGTGCTTTGCAGACCCTGGGACAGATTGTCGATCATCTGCAGCAAGGAACGGGGGCAAGTGCACAAAGCGGCACGGCTAAAGTCGTTTCCGGTGTGGCTGCCGATCAGGTGACCGGGGCGTTACTGGAAGTGATCGCCGAGAAGACCGGTTATCCGGTGGAGATGCTGGAATTGGGGATGTCGCTGGATGCCGATCTGGGGATCGATTCGATCAAGCGAGTGGAGATTCTCTCGGCCCTGCAGGAACGCTTGCCGGAGTTGCCGGCGGTTAAGCCGGAACATCTGGGCACCTTGCAGACCATTGATCAGATTGTCGATTTTTTAACCAGTGTTTCCGGCTCAGAGAAGCCGCTCAATACTAAAGAGCGAGCACCTGTTGCGCCGACACCAACCATCAAGAGGCATGAAGTTTGCTCGATCAGCCTGCCTAGTAAAAGGCCAATTAAAAACCTGACGTTTACAACCGGTTCCGAGGTGTGGATAACCGATGACGGTTCCGCTCTGATTGATGCGTTGGCCTCCGCTCTAACCAAGCGCAACCTGATACCTCGCAAGATTGAAATTGCCGACCTTGCTCAATTGAAAGCTTCTGCAGGGCTGAGTGGATTGATTATTGTCGCTCCACTTAAAGGCTGTGACGATGACTTTATCAGCAATTCTTTTCAGTTGCTGCAATTAGCGGCACCGACTTTGCGCGAAAAAGGCCGCAACAAAGGATCATTCTTTGCGACCATCTCGCGGCTGAACGGCTGCTTTGGGCTGCCTGCCAGAACAGGTTTTGCCGATCCGCTCTCAGGTGGTTTGCCAGGACTGAGCAAGACAGCAGCTCTGGAATGGCCTGAAGTTCACTGTAAGGCACTTGACCTCGGCATGGGGATGGAAGTGGTTCCTGCCGCTGCAACCCTGATTAACGAAATCTTCACAGCATCGCCGGTTGAAATTGGAGTGACCACTACCGGTTTGACTACTCTTGAGCTTGTTGCCCATGACCTCCCGGAGGGTGATCATGGGCTGTCTCTGGATGAGAGCGATCTTGTAGTTGTCAGCGGTGGTGCCCGCGGGGTTACAGCGGCCATTTCCGTGGCGCTGGCGCGTAAATATCGACCAACTCTGGCATTGCTCGGCCGCAGTTGTCAGCCGCAAGATGAGCCGGAATGGCTGGCGGATCTGAAAGACGAAGCGGCCATCAAAAAATCCTTGCTGGCACGAAGTGATAGCGCCTTGTCGCCGAAAGAGCTGCACCGCCAGACCGACAAGATTCTGGCAGAACGCGAGATTCGTGGCACTCTGGAGCAGATACTCAAGGCGGGATCAACGCCAATTTATCTGCCCGTTGATTTACGTGATCAAGAGGCGGTAACTGCAGCCCTGACCGATCTTCAGAAACAGTACGGACCTGTTAAAGGTTTGATTCACGGGGCCGGAGTGCTGGCTGATAAATTGATTGAAGACAAGACCCTGGAGCAGTTTCACAGTGTGTATGACACCAAGGTCAAGGGGTATCGCAACCTGCTCGCGGCCATCGATGAAGAAAAACTGGCTTTTCTGGTCATGTTTTCTTCGTCAACAGGACGTTTTGGTCGTATTGGTCAGGCTGATTATGCGGTTGCCAATGAAGTACTCAACAAGGTGGCTCAGCAGCATGCCCGGCTTCATCCACACACAAAGGTCTTGTCGCTGAATTGGGGCCCCTGGGATGGTGGCATGGTGACCGATGCCTTGAAAAAAATCTTTGCTCGGGAGGGGGTTGATGTTATCGATCTGCAGGCCGGAGCGGAATATCTGTTGGGAGAACTGGCAGGCACGGACAATACCGTTGAGTTGGTGATCAGTGGCGGGCAGCAGGAATCATCGCTATCCACCGAGACCGAGCCTCCACAAAACCTCTATGTTTCAAGGGCTTTTGACCTTGATCTGGGCATTGAGCAATTTCCGGTACTGAAGTCCCACGTTATTGATGGCAAAGCGGTTGTTCCCCTGGCATTGATGATTGAGTGGCTTGCCCACGCTGCGGTCCACAATAATCCGGGACTCAAATTTCAGGGGCTCAACGATTTGCGCATGCTCAAAGGAGTGCTGCTTGAACCGGGACAGCACTACAACCTTCAGGCCATGACCGGCAAAGCGATCAAGAGCGACGGTTTGCATGTTGTTCCAGTTGAGCTGTCTGCTATCAATGCCGAGGAGCGCTGTGTTGCCCATGTGCGTGCCCGAGTTGTCCTGGCGGCCAATTATGGATCTCGTCGTCAGCCTCAGCCGCGCCTCGACCTGCCGGCCTATCCACACGCACCGGCGCACCTTTACAACAATCAGAAACTTTTCCATGGCGAAGCACTTCAAGGCCTGCGTGAAATTATCGGCTGTTCTGCTGACGGCATTGTTGCTCTGGCCAATCCGGCACCGGCACCGCAACAGTGGATTGAGCAGCCGTTACGCAACAGCTGGTTTGCTGATCCTCTGGCGCTTGACAGCAGCTTTCAGATGCTGATTTTATGGAGCTTTGAACAGTTTCACGCGGCTTCTTTGCCGGTTTTTGCCGGGCGCTACCGCCAATTTCAGGAGCGCTTCCCCGAATCCGGAGCAGAGCTTCGTGTCCGTGTAACCAGCAGCAATCAACATCGTGCTGTAGCTGATATCGATTTTGTTGATCCGACTGACGGTCATCTTATTGCGCGGCTGGAAAATTACGAATGCGTCATTGACGCAGCGCTTAATGCAACCTTCCAGCGTAACAAGCTGACCGGAGTTGCCTGATAATGTCTTACGGCAAGTCGGTTGCTATTGTCAGCATGGGTGGAGAATTTCCCGACGCGGCTACCCTGGATGACTACTGGGAATCGATCCTTAACCAAAGGAACAGCGCCAGGCGTCCGCCAGAGGGTCGCTGGCTTTTGCCCCCTGAGCAGGCTTTTGATACCAGGGTCGGTGCTCCTGACAGCGTTTATTCAGATAAAGCCTGCTTTCTTGATGAACAGCAGGAACTCGTTGACATTCCGGGTCTGGATGTTGATGTAAACTTTCTGCGTCAGCTTGATCCCATGTTTCGTTTGTTGCTGCGGGTTGGCCAGCAAACTCTGAACAATGCCGAAAAACTCTCTTTTGACCGCACCCGCGCCGGAATTATTATTGGTAATCTGGCCTTGCCCAGTGAAAAATCCTCTGCACTGGCGCGACAACTGCTCGGCAAAACCTTTACGGAACAACTCTCCGATCAACCTCTTTCGGTTGATAGCACACCGATCATTCCTCAAAATCATTATGTTGCCGGTCTTCCTGCAGCAATCCTGGCGCGCGCACTTTGTTTCGGCGGTACCTGCTATACCCTGGATGCAGCCTGTGCATCATCCTTGTATGCCATAAAACTGGCCGTGGACGAACTGCTCTCAGGGCGTGCTGATGCGATGCTCGCCGGCGGTCTGTCGCGACCGGACTCTCTTTATACTCAAATGGGCTTCTCGCAGTTGCGGGCACTTTCTGCAACAGGCATCTGTGCACCTTTTGACCGGTCGGGAAACGGTCTGGTGGTAGGTGAAGGGTGTGGTTTGTTGCTTCTCAAGCGTACCCGCGATGCGCTTCGTGACGGGGATCGTATTCTGGCGATTATTCGCGGTATCGGTCTTTCTAATGATCAGCAGGGTAATTTGTTAGCACCTTCTTCTGAAGGGCAGTTGCGCGCCATGAGATCAGCTTATCGACAGGCCGGCTGGAATCCGACCGATGTAGACCTGATTGAATGTCACGCTACGGGTACGCCGGTTGGTGATGCGGTTGAATTTTCCAGTCTGCAACATCTGTGGGAAGCTGGCAGTTGGCGCCCTGGACAATGTGTAATCGGTTCGGTTAAAGCCAATATTGGTCATCTGTTGACGGCAGCGGGGGCGGCAGCGGCAATAAAGACGGTTATGGCCATTCAACATAAGATTCTGCCACCACAGTCAAACTTCGATGAGCCTGCAACCGGAATCGATCTAGACACGAGCCCATTCTGCATCCTTGAACGCGGGCGCAAATGGATACCGCGTCATGACAATCTGCCTCGTCGGGCGGCTGTCAGTGCCTTTGGGTTTGGCGGCATCAATGCCCATATGTTGCTGGAAGAATGGCTGCCTGAACGAGCAGCACGCAAGACCGTTACTCTGCATCCTGCCTTTACTTCAAAATTGCCACCGGTCGCAGTGGTCGGTATGGCAGCCCATTATGGTGACTGGTCCGATCTAAACGCCCTGCAACAACGCTTCTTTGGTGTTGATGATAAGCAATCGGCAATAACGCCTCCTAATTGGTGGGGCGCTGAGAAAGCTCGCTGGTTACGGCAACTGTTCCCTGACGGATTACCTCAGGGCTACTGTTTGAAACATATTGGTGCTGCTGCGGGAGATTTTCGCATACCTCCGACGGAGATGGTAGAGATGCTGCCGCGACAACTGCTGATGCTGCAGGTAGCTGCTGCAGCTTTGAAAGATGCCGGGGCAGTAGAAGACGACCATCTGTTTACCGGTGTTTTTATCGGTTGCGGCCTTGACTTGAATGCAACCAATTTCAGTTTTCGATGGGGGATCGCTCGACAGGCCGCGGACTGGGCAAAAGAGCTTGGTCTTGATCTGAATGAAGAAGAGCTGGTTGCCTGGATTGCCGAATTGCGCGACAAGGCCGGACCGGCTCTGACGGCAAACCGTACCATGGGTGCCCTCGGTAGCGTTGTTGCCAGCCGGATTGCCAGGGAATTCGGGGTTGGCGGTCCGAGCTTTACTCTTTCTAGTGAAGAAAATTCCAGTTTGCGGGCCCTCGAAGTGGCAATACACGCTCTTCAGGAAGGGTCAATCAACCGCGCTATTGTCGGTGCTGTTGATCTTGCCGGTGATTTGCGCTCTGTTGTCTGTCGTCATCAGTTGACCCCCTTTACCACGGCAGAAGGTTCCCGGCCGCTTGATCACAACAGCGCAGGAATCATGATCGGTGAAGGGGCGGGAGCGTTAGTGCTCAAGCGTCTTGATGATGCTCGTCAGGACGGAGATCAGATCCATGCCATTATTGCCGGAACGGGTACTGCTGTGGGAGGAGTCGTTGACGAAACGCTTCCTGCTGCCGATGTTCCTGCCAGGGCACTGCGTCAAGCCTGTACCAGTGCCGGTATTACCCCCGGCGAGATCAGTTATCTTCAGGTCGATGGCAATGGTGATCCCCGTGCAGATGCATTTGAAAGTCGCGTTCTTGCAGACGCTCTGACCACTGATAAAAAGAATGGTGTCTGCTGGATCGGTAATACTAAAGCTGATATCGGAGATGCCGGTGGCGCTGCCGGAATGGCGTCAGTGATTAAGACCATTATGTGTATCAAGCAGCGTCTGTTGCCTCCGGTTTGCAATCTCACATCATTAAGTCACGAATGGTTACGTGAAAAACGGCGCTTTCTTGTTCCCCAGGCCCCTCAATACTGGCTTAACAACAGTGCTGAAGGCCCTCGTCGGGCGCTGGTCACCGCCAAGGGGAACGATGGCAGCTTTTCGGCTCTGTTGCTGGAAGAATATCAGGCTGTGACACCTGTTGACGGGGTAAGACGCCCGCTTGGTGAGCTGTCAGCAGGATTATTCGCAATCAGTGGAGATACATGGAAAATCGTTGGGGAAAAATTGGCCAAATTGCGCTCAATGGTGGCAGACTTATCCGCCGAATCAATCGATTCGACGGCCCGGAGCTGGCATCTGCAGAACGTGTTTAATGCCGGGGCATCTCTTTGTCTGTCCATTGTTGTGGAAAGCTGTTCTGAGCTGCTGGAGCAGGTTCTCCAGCTTGAACGTCAGATAGATAAAACAAAGACAGACAGTTCTCTGAACCTATCTGATATGTTGACACCAGCTCAGCGGGAACGGATATTTTTCACTAGTAATCCACTTGGAATCAAAGGAAAGATTGTATTTGTTTTTCCTGGTTCCGGTAACCATTTTGCCGGTATGGGTCGGGAGCTGTCGGCGCGGTGGCCGGAAGTTTATGCCGCACAGGAAGCTGCAAGCGCTTATCTTGCTGATCAGTATCAACCTGACCTGTTCTGGTCGGCCAAGCTGACTGATGCCGTTTTCGAAGATCATAACGCTCTGGTGATCTCTCACGTTGCCCTTTGTACCGCCTTATATGATCTGCTTAAAGGTTTTGGTATTACTCCACATATGGTCAGTGGCTACAGCCTCGGTGAATCTTCCGGACTTTTTTCTACCGGTGCCTGGCGTGATCGTGATGCTATGCTGCGCCGCCTTAAAGATTCAACCCTCTTTACCCGTGAGCTGGCTGGGGAGTGCCGTGCTGCTCGACGTATCTGGGGGTTGACGCCGGGCCAGGAGGTAAGCTGGTCGCTGGGTATTGTTAATGTCTCCGCAGATCAGGTCAGACATGCCATCGCCGGGAAGAAACGGGTTTATCTACTGATTGTCAATACCTACAAAGAGTGTGTCATTGGAGGGCAGCAACATCAGGTTGAGGCCGTTGTCAATGAATTGGGCTGTCATTATATTCCCCTGCGCGGGGTCACAACGGTCCATTGTGAGGTCGCCAGAGCGGTGGAGGATTCTTACCGCAAGCTCCATCTATTTGATGTGAGACCACCTCGTGGAGTTGATTTTTACAGTTGCGCCTTCGGCAAAAAATATCCGCTGACAACGACCAATGCCGCCGACGCGATTCTGGCACAGGCTCTTGATAGCATCGACTACCCTCAAGTTGTTGAACGTCTTTATGACGATGGCGCCAGGACCTTTATCGAGGTTGGTCCGGGATCATCATGTACACGGATGATCAGCAGTATTTTAGGTGATCGGCCACATATGGCGCGGGCTGTTTGTGTGTCAGGTCAGGACGCGACAGTACAATTACTGCGCCTGCTGGGGCAGTGTCTGGCCGAAAGGATTCCTGTTGATCTGTCGCCGTTATATTCAACGGACATGAAAACAGAAACTGAAAAAACTGTTTTGCCTGCAAAGATATATACGCTTATCGGTGGGGAGTCTTTTTTACCTCAACTGCCTGTTAAAAAACGAAAAATATCAGCCACCAAAGATCAATCACAAGCTCTGCCGGCTTCAACTGCGCCGAACAATACCTCTATTGCAGACAGTCCAGCAGGCATCAGCGGCAGCCTGTTGTCGCAACTAACGACAGGATTCCGTGATTCGATTGATGCCGGTGCCGCTGCTCATGCCGTTTTTCTGGACTTTTCCGCCGACATGGAAAAGTCCCTCGCAGAGCAAATATCCTATCAACACAAACTATTGCAGCAGGCCGGCGCTGATCTTTCCGATTTTGATGCTTTTGCAGCGCCTGCGCCGGTAGCTGCTGATTTCCTTCCTTCGCCTTCAACAGCAGAACTCCATATCTCAGAGTCGGGGCAAGATAATGATGCAGATGCATCTGGCCCGGTATTTGATCGTGATATGTGTATGGAATTTGCCGTTGGATCGGTAGCAACAATGCTGGGCAAGGAGTTTGCTGAAGTCGACACATTGCCAACCCGGGTACGTCTGCCGGACGGGCCATTGATGCTGGTTGATCGGATCGTCACCCTTGAGGGAGAGCCACGCTCCATGACCCATGGACGGGTGATCACTGAACACGATGTCACGGCTGATCGCTGGTACCTTGATGGCGGGCGCATTCCTACCTGTATTGCTGTCGAAGCCGGTCAGGCCGATCTGTTCCTTTCCGGATATCTCGGCATCGATTTCATTACCAGAGGATTGGCGGTGTATCGCCTTCTCGATGCTGTTGTCACCTTTCATCGCGGTTTGCCGACGGCAGGGGAAACGATCCGTTACGATATTCATATTGACAGGTTTTTCCGTCAGGATCAGACCTACCTGTTCCGTTTTCATTTTGAAGCCACGGTAAATGGCGAACCATTATTGAGCATGCGTGACGGTTGCGCCGGTTTTTTCAGCGCCGCTGAACTCTCAGCAGGCAAGGGAATTGTTCATACCCGACTGGACCTGCTGCCGCAACCGGGCCGTTTACCTGATGGCTGGCGGGAACTGGTGCCGATGAAGGTGGAGTCCTATTCTGATGAGCAGGTCGCAGCCCTGTATAGAGGTGATCTTGAAGTCTGTTTTGGTCCTGCCTTTGCGCACTTGCCGTTAACAAAGCCCTATACTCTGCCGGGTGGCAACCTGAAGCTGGTTGATCGGGTGATCAAGATTGACCCTAAAGGAGGGCGCTATGGGCTGGGGCAGATCACCGCCGAGATGGATATCCAGCCCGATGCCTGGTTTCTGACCTGTCACTTTGTTGATGATCGGGTGATGCCGGGCACCCTGATGTATGAATGCTGCATGCACACCCTGCGTATCTACCTGTTACGCATGGGTTGGATCGGGGAAAGTGGTACTACCTGGTGTGAGCCTGTTCCCGGTGTTAACAGTGGCCTTAAATGTCGCGGCCAGGTGATCGAAACGACAAAAAAAGTCACCTATCAGGTAAGCATCAAGGAACTTGGTTATGGTCCGGAGCCCTTTGCCATTGTTGACGCCCTGATGTTCGCCGACGGCCATCCGATTGTTGAGATCCCCGACATGTCGGTGCGCTTGAGTGGTCTTGATCGCAGCAAGGTTGAGTCCTTGTGGAATGAAGGTGATGAGACGGCAGGCCGATCGGCTAAACCTGTTCTCTATGACCGTGAGCGAATTACTGCTTTTGCCATCGGCAACCCTTCGGAAGCCTTTGGCGAGCCTTACCGGATATTCGATCAGGAACGTAAAATCGCCCGTCTGCCCGGGCCGCCGTTCCAGTTTCTGGATCGGATAGTCGATATAAAAGGGGAGCCCTGGAAGCTGGTGCAGGGTGCCGCTGTTGTCGCTGAGTACGACGTGCCTCCCGATGCCTGGTATTTTTCTGCTGCACGTCAACCGGAAATGCCCTTTAGTGTCCTCCTTGAAGTCGGTCTTCAGCCTTGCGGCTGGCTGGCAGCTTATTTGGGCTCAGCGCTGACCAGCGAAACTGATCTGTCATTCCGTAATCTCGATGGCAAAGCAATTCAGCACAGGGCCGTGACACCAGAAACCGGAACCTTGAGCATCCACGTTGAAATCACTCGTATTGCCAGTAGTGGCGGGATGATTATTCAGGGCTACAACTTTGCTGTTGAAGATGGAGTGGGGCCTGTTTATACCGGCTCGACAGTTTTTGGTTTCTTTTCTGCAGCGGCCCTGGCCGAGCAGGTAGGTGTGCGTGGAGCGACCACCTGGCAGCCGTCAACAGAACAGAACCGTCGAGCGCGGCACTTTGATTATCCACAAGAAGCACCATTTCCGGAAAAAATGCTGCGCATGGTTGATACGATTGATTGTTTTATCGCTGACGGCGGTCCTCATCGGCTTGGCTTTATTCGTGGCAGCAAGATGGTAGATCCCGATGAATGGTTTTTTAAAGCTCATTTTTATCAGGATCCGGTTTGTCCCGGCTCCCTTGGACTTGAATCATTTCTGCAGTTGCTCAAAGTCGTAGCGGCAGAGCGCTGGGGAGCCTCTGCAGAATCACATTTTGAAGCAGTGACTTGCGGACAGGAACATCGCTGGAATTATCGTGGTCAGATTATTCCCACCAGCAAGCGCGTCGAGATCGAGGCGGTTATTACCGCCGTGAATGACGACGAGAAAACCCTTTGGGCTGACGGGATTCTGCAGGTGGATGGAAAAATAATCTACCAGATGCATCAGTTTTCCTTACGGCTTCAGTAACGAATCACCATGTCATTATATGTCGTTATCCTGTGCTTAATAGTTGCCTGAAGCATAAGTTAAGGCGGTGACTCTTCACCTGCCGGCTGAATTGTGTTACAAGGTGCGGTGTTTGCCACGAGTTGAGACCTGAGGGGGATTTCAATCCTATGAGAAGCTTTAAGGAGCAGAAGCTATTTCATCAATGAAATATACCCGCGTCCATATAGAGTCAGTTGGTTACGAGCTTGCCCCCGTGGTGATCACGTCGGCAGAGCTGGAACATCGTCTGCTGCCGGTCTACAAATCTCTTCACATGCCACCCGGTCAGCTCGAGGCATTGACCGGTATTCGTGAGCGTCGATGGTGGAAGCCTGATACGCCGATCTCTTATGGAGCTATTGCCGCTGCCAAAAAATCTTTACAGGAGCGCGATATCGCAGCAGAGGATATCGGCGCGGTTGTTTATGCCGGGGTTTGCCGTGAACATTTTGAGCCGGCCACTGCCTGTCTGGTTGCCGCGGCTTTAGGTGTGCGTGGCGATGCTGCAGTCTATGATATATCAAATGCTTGCCTTGGTATTCTTAATGGAGTACTTGACATAGCTAACCGGATCGAACTGGGACAGATTCGCGCCGGGCTGGTTGTCGCCTGTGAAAGCTCCCGAGAGATCAACGAAATCATGATTCAGAAGATGCTTGATCATCCAACCATGCCGCTCTTTACCCAGTCTCTGGCCACTCTGACCGGGGGCTCAGGTGCGGCTGCGGTGTTGCTGACCGACGGATCTTTTTCTCCGTCGCGGCGACCAAAGCTGCTCGGTGGGGTGAATGTTGCCGAACCTCAATATCATGAACTCTGCCGTTGGGGACTCAGTCAGGAGTCAGCCGCGTGCCAGCTCCCCTTCATGCAGACGGATGCTGTTGCGGTGATGAAGCACGGGGTCGAACTGGGCAAACGAACCTGGGATTTATTCACCCGCAAGCTTGGTGTGACGGCTGACAAGATCGACAGGGTGATCTGCCATCAGGTCGGCGAGGCCCACCAGAAACTGATTCTTCAGACGCTGGGAATTGATCCGGCGAAAGACTTTCAAACCTACGAGTTTCTCGGTAATATGGGAACCGTCTCTTTGCCGATCACCGCGGCTATCGCCAAGGAGCGTGATCTGCTGCGGCCGGGTGATCTTGTTGGCTTTCTGGGCATAGGCAGCGGTCTTAACTGCTTGATGATGGCAATACAATGGTAATTGATTCTCCTCTGTTTAAATCCGAATATCCCTTCAAGAGCAACTTTCTTGATCTGAATGGACTGGCCTACCATTACCTCGATGAAGGTAAGGGGGAGCCGATTGTCATGTTGCATGGCAATCCGAGCTGGTCTTTTTACTATCGCAATCTGGCCCGTCAATTGGGTAAACACTATCGGGTGATTGTGCCTGATCATATCGGCTGTGGCCTGTCGATGAAACCGGCTGATTCCCTCTATCAGTATCGTCTCAAGCAACGAGTAGATGACCTGGAACGGCTCATTGACCATCTGCAGTTGCCGGAAAAAATCACTTTGGTTGTTCATGACTGGGGTGGCATGATCGGTATGGCCTGGGCTATTCGCCATCCTCAGCGCCTGGCCAGGCTGGTGCTTATGAATACTGCCGCTTTCCACCTGCCCGCTGAAAAAAAACTTCCTCTGGCTTTGAAAGTCTGTCGCGATACCCAGTTCGGGGCGTTTCTGGTGCAGGGTTTTAACGTGTTTGCCCGTGTCGCCGCCAAGGTTGGCTGTCAGCGTAATCCCATGCCTGTCGAGCTGCGCAAACTTTACTGCAGTCCCTACGATAACTGGCAACATCGTCTTTCTACTTTACGTTTTGTGCAGGATATTCCCCTGCAGCCTGAAGATCCGAGCTACGCACTGGTTTCAGAGGTAGAAAGCGGTCTGACGCAGTTTGCCCATGTGCCGATCTGTATTCTTTGGGGTGAAAAGGATTTTGTTTTTGACCATCACTTTTTAAAGCAGTGGGAGACATACTTCCCCCAGGCTCAAATACACCGATTTGCCGATTGTGGTCACTATATACTTGAAGATGCACCGGAAGAAGTCATCCCGATTATTCGTGATTTTCTGCGCAAACACCCTACAGGTCAAATCGACAAGAAATGAACACCGATCATTTCGGTAATATTGCCGCGTATCTCCCCGATATGGCTCGTCGGCAGCCGGATACGATTGCGGTTTACTGCCCGCAAGGACGGTTTTCGCCACAGCAGCACTACTCAAGTTACAGTTACGCTGAACTTGAACTGAAAAGCAATCAGATGGCGGCGATACTTGACCACGCCGGGGTAGGTCGCGGAGTTCGCACGGTGCTGATGGTGACCCCCAGTCTGGATTTTTTTGCCCTGACTTTTGCCTTGTTTAAGGTCGGTGCCGTTCCGGTTCTGGTCGATCCCGGCATCGGCACGAAAAATCTGAAAACCTGCCTTGAAGAAGCACAGCCCACTGCTTTTATCGGCATCCCCAAAGCGCATCTGGCCCGTAGACTCTTTGGTTGGGCCCGTAACAGCCTGTCTGTTCTGATCACAACCGGTTCACGTCTCTGGTTTGATGAGCAATCGTTGCCACGGCTGCTCGCACAAAATAAATCGCATGTGAAGTTTGATCCTGTTGAACCTGGTCCTGACGAAACCGCAGCCATCCTCTTTACCAGCGGCAGCACCGGTGTGCCAAAAGGCGTGGTCTATACCCACCAGAACTTTCTCGCCCAGGTCAAGGCGTTAAAAGAAATATATCAGATTCAGCCAGGTGAAATAGATCTGCCGACATTTCCTTTATTTGCCCTGTTTGCCCCGGCCCTCGGTATGACCTCAGTAATTCCGCAGATGGACTTTACGCGGCCGGGGAAGGTCGATCCGCAAAAGATCATTGCGGCAATCGAGCGTTTTCAGGTAACAACCATGTTTGGCTCGCCCGCCTTGATCCGCCGGGTTGCTCTTTATGGCAATCAGCAGGGAATCAGGTTGTCGAGCCTCAAGCGTGCTATTTCTGCCGGGGCTCCGGTGGCAGCAACGACCCTGGAGCAATTCAGACGTCTGATGCCGGAAGATGCCTGTATTCATACCCCCTACGGTGCGACTGAAGCTCTGCCGGTCAGTTCTATAGACAGCACCACTATTCTTGAGCAGACGCGCCAGTTGACCGAACAGGGTTTTGGTGTCTGTGTCGGCAGACCGGTTCCGGGAGTTGACGTTGGCATCATTCCGATCACGGAAGAGCCGGTACCGCAGTTCAAAGTGGATTCGTTACTTGACGTTGGTGACATCGGAGAGATTGTTGTCAGCGGTGAACAGGTGACCCGTTGCTATTTTAATCGTGCTGAATCAACACGCCTGGCTAAAATTGAAGATCTCGAAAATATGCGATTTTTCCACCGGATGGGGGACCTCGGTTATATCGACGATGAGGGGCGCATCTGGTTCTGCGGGCGCAAATCGCATCGCGTGATTAGCGCTGAAGAAACCCTGTTCACCGTGCCCTGTGAAGGGGTCTTTAACACTCATCCGCAAATATTCCGCACCGCTCTGGTCGGGGTTGAGATCGATACAAAGAGAGTACCCCTTATCTGTGTTGAGCTTGAGCCCGGTATAGATCGTGGGCAACACCAGAAGATTATTGAAGACTTAAGGAAAATCGCCGGAAATTTTGACCACACCGCACAGATCAGGAACTTCCTTATCCATCCTGAATTTCCCGTTGATATACGCCATAACGCCAAAATTTTCCGGGAGAAACTGGCAATCTGGGCGCAACAGCAGGTGCAGTCATGATTCTGGTGACCGGTGGCCGTGGTTTTCTTGGCGGAGCGATCGTCAGGATATTGCTTGATCAGGGCAAGGCGGTTCGTTCTGTTGCGCGCCATCATTGTGCGCAACTGGAGGCTGACGGTGTTGAGCAGTGTATTGGCGATTTGAGCGATCTGCCGCTGGTCAAGCAGGCCGTCTCTGGTTGTGATCTGGTTTATCATGTTGCGGCTAAAGCTGGGGTATGGGGTAGCTACGACGAGTATTACCGCAGTAATGTGATCGGCACGCAGAATGTGCTGGAGGCCTGTCTTCAGGCCGGGGTGTCGCGTCTTGTGTATACCAGCTCCCCCAGTGTCGTATTCGATGGCACTGACATGGAAGGAATTGACGAGTCAGTCCCTTATCCACGGCGCTTTCACGCCAGCTATCCGCAAACCAAAGCGCAGGCGGAACAGTTGGTTCTGGCGGCCAATGGTGATCAGCTTGCCACGGTGGCACTGCGGCCGCACCTGATCTGGGGGCCGGGGGATAACCATCTGGTTCCGCGTATTTTAGCGCGCGGCAGCACAGGACAACTGCGACGCATCGGCAAAGGGGACAATCTGATCGATGCTGTCTATATCGATAACGCTGCTACGGCTCATGTGCAGGCAGCGGAAAAGCTGGCGATCGGTTCCCAGATCGCCGGCAGGGCGTATTTCATCGCCAACAATGAACCGGTTCCGCTGTGGGATCTGGTCAATCAAATTCTGGCTGCCGGAAATCTGCCGCCGGTAACGAAAACAATTTCACCGAAGCTCGCCTATCTGGCGGGATATTTTCTGGAAACAGTCTATAAAAACCTGGGCCTTGCCGGTGAGCCCCGTATGACCCGTTTTGTCGCTCGTGAACTTGCCACTGCTCACTGGTTTGATCTCAGCGCCGCCCGGCGTGATTTCGGCTACCAGCCTCAGGTCACTATCAAAGAGGGGATGGAGTGCCTGCGCCATTGGTTACTGCGGGAGAATGTTGGTGACCATTGACACTTCACTCTGGCAGCTGCCACCAGCAACGATATCGATTCAGGCCGAAGAGCTGCATCTGTGGCGTTTTCGTACCGACATTTCTGCTCAAACTGCAGATAACCTGCTCAAATCATTGTCAGCAGATGAATGTGCCCGCGCCGAGCGCTTTATTCGTCGGCTACATCAGATAAAATTCATTGCCGCCCGTTACGGGTTACGACGGATCCTTGCCGGGTACATGCAATGCCTGCCCGCGTCAATTGTTTTTGACTACAGTCAGCAGGGCAAGCCCTTTCTCGGAAAGCGGCAGCGGTCGGACATCAATTTTAATTTGTCCCACTCGGGAGACTGGGCCATTGTTGCTGTAACAGCGGAGCCAGATATCGGCGTTGATATCGAAGAAGTTGTGATCAAAGACAATGTCCAGCAACTTGGCGACTACGCATTTGATGAAACCGAAAAAAAACTGTTTGCGGAATTTTCCCCAGTGCGCAGACAACGCGGATTTTACCGCTTGTGGACAGCCAAAGAAGCCAGGTTAAAGATGCTTGGAGTTGGCCTTGGAGACATGAAGGGAGTTGTTCTGCCGCGCTTCAGGCGCTTTTTCGTGCCAGCAAAAGGCTATGTCGCCGCCGTTGCAGCAGATGATCATATCATCAGGGTTGTTCGTTATCACGATGTGATGACTTATTGATTCCATCTTCCTGACTTCGTGTCCATCCGGAAACTCTGGATGGACACGAATGCCGTTGCCAGATTGGAAACGAGAAGTTTTTCGTTGTGGCAAGAAAATCAAGGGCTCATAAAAGGTCAGAATACAAAAATTAGAAGATGGAAAATGATAGTTCTCTAACTTCTGTATTTTATCTTCTGCCTTCGGTTTACAACGATTTATCTTTTTTATCCTGTGTATCCCTGCAAAGAAAAGGTATCATATAACAGGGTGTGTTGATGAAAAAACTATTTATGCGCATTGCTGTGTTTCTGCTTCTACTTTTCGGTTGGCTCAGCGCCTTTATGGTGACGGGACAGCATGGCCGATCTTCGCTTTATCTCCTGGTTCCGGTTTTACTTCTGGGAGCCGGTATGGGGTTGCAGTTGAAACTCACCCATATCCGCGCTACCACACTCACGCTGGCAATTTCTGCAGTGGCTGCATTAGCCCTTCTAAACATGTTTTTTCCGCAACATGCGCCGCGCTTGTCTGCCCTGAAGAATGCAAGCCCCGATCCCTATCCGGTTAGTATCGCGGTTCCGATTGCTGATGAACTTTCCGAATTCATCATTGAGAGGCAACTAAAGAGTACTTCTGCGCTGCACATTCAACTGATCGCCCGACTGCCGGCTCAGGCCCGGCAGATGCTGATTGTTGAAGACAGAATGTACGTGACTCTTCCTGATCTTGGAGCCGTATATCTGCTTGATGGTGTCAGCAGCCTCAATTTCATCGAGCGCCCCATCCTGTTTCATTCGGGGCTGGATCGTCCTTTTGGCCTGGCAATGATTGGTGAGCGACTGTTTGTTGCCGAGCCTTATCGGGTTATTGAGCTGATCGATCACAACAACGACTTGCATGTGGATGAAGAGCGGGTCGTTATTGATGGTCTGCCTGACGATGGTGGTCACTGGATGCGCTCACTGGTTGCTGATCCTGATGGTTTTCTCTATGTGTCTATCGGGTCACGTTGCAACGCGTGTGAAGAGGAGGACGAGCGACGCGCCACCATCATCAGAGTTAATCCTGAAAATGGTGAATCAAGCGTATTTGCCCGTGGTCTGCGCAACAGTGTCGGAATGGCCATCGCCCCCGACAGCGGCATATTATGGGGCACAGATATCAGTCGCGAGTTGCCGGGGAGAATGCCGCCACCGGATGAGTTGAATCGAATCATTGACGGCGGTGATTATGGTTGGCCTTATTGCTACGGGCAGCAGACTCCCGACCCTCAACTGGGTTCAGCGCAACAGTGCCGGGACACGCAACCGGCTTTAGTTGATCTGTCACCACTGTGCCGGCCCATGGGTATTGCTTTTGGTGCGGATCTGGCTGCCCCTGCTGAATATAGAGACAGTCTGTATATCCTGTGTTCAGGAAGTGGTTATGGTTTAACCCCGCCCGGCCCTAAAATTGTTCGACTGGGCTATCGTCAAGGTGAGATTGACGATAGCCTGGTTGACTTTCTCCGAGGCTGGGATCATTCCTGGGGTGTACCCGTTGCAATGGAGATTGCAAGACAGGGTGGTATCTTTATCAGTGATGAGAAAAGCAGATCCATCTATCGTATTAGTTGGCGTGACGAGAAATAATCAGTCAGTCATTCACAGGCAACAGCGATAAGCTGTTATCTGCGACAGGATTTTCTCCTTGACACCCATTGGTCTATTTGGTACTTCAATCTGCACGCCGGATCGGTGCTTATCGGCCCCGTCGCCAAGTGGTAAGGCAGAGGTCTGCAACACCTCCATCAGCAGTTCGAATCTGCTCGGGGCCTCCAATGACGCAAAAGTGCCAGCCTTCAACGGCTGGCACTTTTTTTTGGACCGAAACCCATGGATATCCTGACACCTCAAATCATTGCCTTAACGATTTTTTTCGGCACAGTCGCCGGTTTTCTTGCCGGTCTGCTCGGTATTGGTGGCGGGGTTATTCTGGTACCGCTGTTTTTATGGCTCTTCCCACTGGCAGGATTTCCGCCTGAGCTGGTTGTCCATACCGCCTTTGGGACCAGTCTGGCCATTATCTTGCCGACTGCTGTGAGCAGCACCTTCGGGCACCGCAAACGTGGCAATATTCACTGGGGTATGGTGTTATATCTGTCACTGGGGGGAGTTGTGGGGGGCTTGCTTGGAGCTACTATTGCGGCTCTGGTTTCTGGTGCTATCCTGAAAATCTGTTTTGGTCTGCTGCAGATTATCATCAGTGTGAGGCTTCTTTTTTTTAAACAGCCCTATCTGCCGCCGGAGTGTATCGATTGTGCCCGCCCTTGGCAGTTTGTTGCTGTAGGTTTTATCGGCGGTTCATTTTCGGCCTTTTTCGGTATCGGCGGAGGGATCGTTACCGTACCCCTGTTGTTGCTGTTGCTGCATTTGCCGATGCGGTTGGCAGTCGGAAATTCAAGCGCTCTGATCGTTGTTTCTTCATTGGCTGCCGTGGTCGGGTATGTCTGGCACGGACTTCAACAACCTGTTTCCGTGCCCTATTCACTCGGATATGTTAATTGGCTGGTCGTCGTACTGGTTGCGCCTTTAACGATGATTTGCGCCCGTCTCGGCATCAGATTTGCCAGTCGAACAAGTCAAACCAGACTGATTCGAATTTTTGCCGTTGTTCTGATGCTGATTGGTATTACAATAGTATTCGATTTATGATCAATCGCCCAGGCAAACTGTTATTGTTGGTACAGCGGATAGATAGCCTGTGATCCCTGCGGGCTTATGTCGCGGGTTCATGCTGTTTCAGGTTGAGAAGACACTGGATTCCCGCCACCCGACTCAATCATTCGAGTGCAGGTTGCACGGGAATAACGTTTTTAAACACTGATGCAATAGCACGCGTTTATTGTTGGAGGCGCTATGATTCGACAACCTGTTGTTGCCGGCCTTTTTTATCCGTCCAGCGCTTCTGAGCTGAAGCGTCAATTGGCATCTTTTGTCACCACTGGTGAAAATAAAAAGAAGGCTATTGCGGCTATTCTTCCTCATGCTGGCTATATCTATTCGGGCGATGTTGCCGGGGAGGTCATCTCCCGGATAAAAATTCCAGAACTGGTCGTTCTTGTTGGCCCTAATCATCATGGCAGGGGAGAACCGATTGCTGTGACTGCTACTGATGCCTGGACGACACCGCTGGGAGAAGTTCCTGTCGCAAAAGATTTCAGGGCGCATCTCCTCAATGAGATCCCTCAACTGGTTCTGGATGATAGACCTCATGAGCAGGAGCACTCTCTGGAGGTATTGCTGCCTTTTCTGCAATATGTACAATCACAGGTAAATATTGTTCCTGTTGCTCTGAAACATCTTGACCTGGAGGAATCTTCCGAGTTTGGAAGATTATTGGCTCGAGCGGTCAAAAACTGGCATGAGCCGGTACTTCTTGTCGCCAGCAGTGATATGAATCATTTTCTTCCGGCTGAGGAAAATACCCAACTTGACGCGCGGGCCATTGATGCCATGACTCGCTTTGATGTGCCAGGCCTGTATCGAGTTGTAGATGAATGTCAGATCAGTATGTGCGGTGTGCTTCCTGTGGTCAGCGTTATGGAGGCGGCAAAAACACTGGGTGCACAACGCTGCGAGCTTGTTCGTTACAGTCATTCCGGCGAGAAGAGCGGAGATAACCGCCGGGTTGTTGGGTATGCCGGACTGTTAATAGATTAAGCTTTGAAGAAGAAGGAAAAAAGTAGAGTCTGATTCTCTGCAGCATGCTGCATTAGCTTCAATGAATACAAGGGTCAGAATTCAGAAGTAGTTGCCGATAAAAGACTTCCCTGAATTTTCTTCTGTATTCTCAATTCTTAAATTTCAATACCCCGTTGCTTGCGGCGGGGTATTATATTTTAACTAAGGAGTTTTCATGTCGGAATTACGTGTACGTTTTGCTCCCAGTCCAACGGGATATCTGCATATCGGCGGTGCCAGAACCGCTCTATTTAACTACCTGCTGGCACGAAAAGAGCACGGTACTTTCGTATTAAGGATTGAAGATACGGATATGGCCCGCTCTACGGAGGAGTCTGTGCAGGCCATACTGGATGCGATGGAATGGCTGGGTTTAGGTTGTGATGAGGGGCCTTACTACCAGAATGAACGCTTCGGCTTATACCAACAGAAGGTTATGCAACTGCTTGGTGAAGGGAAAGCATATCGCTGTTATTGTACAGCAGAAGAACTGGATACTAAACGTGAACTGGCTATGCAGCAAGGGCGCAAACCCAAGTACGACGGTACCTGTCGTCGACGTTCCGGTCATCCTGATCTGCCACATGTTGTCCGTTTTAAGTTGCCGAATCCAGACGGTCAGACAACTGTCGATGACCGTATCAAAGGGCAGGTGACATTTCAGCATGAAGAACTGGATGACCTGATTATCCAGCGCAGCGACGGCAGTCCAACCTACAACTTTGTCGTTGTCGTCGATGATGCGGAAATGGATATCACTCTGGTTGTGCGGGGCGATGATCACCTCAATAATACCCCACGCCAGATTCTACTCTATCAGGCACTGGGATATCGAGTACCACAATTTGCCCACGTGCCGATGATTTTGGGTGCCGACAAAAAGCGCCTGTCCAAGCGCCATGGTGCCACCTCGGTCATGGCTTACAAGGATCTTGGCTACTTGCCTGAAGCACTGGTGAACTATCTGGTTCGTCTGGGTTGGTCGATGGGTGATGAAGAGATTTTCAGCATGACCGATCTGATTGAAAAATTCAGTTTGGACGGGGTAGGGCGCTCAGCCGGCGTTTTCAATCCGGAAAAGCTGCTGTGGCTCAATAGCCATTACATTAAAACTGGAGATCCTGAACGCCTGGCTGATTTGCTGAAGCCATTTCTTGCTGAGGAGGGGATCTGTGTAAACGGTGGTCCTGACCTGATCGACGTTGTCAAAAGTTTGCAGGAACGTTCTGCCACCCTGGTTGAGATGGCTAAGGGCGCTTCTTTTTACTATCTTGACGAGGTTGTTTTTGATGAGGCGGCAAAAACAAAATTTATCACCGCAGATCAAAAATTAATGCTCAGTACGGTTGCTGAAGTTTTTTCACAGCAGACAGAGTTTGATCATAGCAGCATCGAAAAGGCCTTCGCAGTGATTATGGAAAAAACCGGGCTGAAGTTCGGCAAGATCGGTCAACCCTTGCGGGTTGTTCTTACTGGCGGCACTGCCAGCCCGGGTATCTATGATATCCTGGAGATTATTGGCAGGGAGCGGGCATTGAAACGAATTGATCGGGTGTTGGCACTGATTGAAAAAAAATGATCCGTAAATGATTGATTAATTTGGACGCAAAAGCCCCGCTGACTTAATGTTCAGTGGGGCTTTTTTGCGCCGGGCATGTCAGTTCTGATCGCGAACCCACGAATCAAGCTGATCAGAAATTTCTTCCGGCATATTAATAAATTTCATTCCCATGCCGGCCTCAAAAGGAAGATGGCTGCCAAACGGGCGTTTCCAGACCACTTCACACAGGCATCGCACCGATCCTGTCAGGGGCGCAGGAAGCTGAAATTCGAGTTCGATTCTCTGGCCGGGTTCGATTGGATTTGTCGTGGCGATAAACATACCACTGCGGCTGATATTTTTGCTGTACCCGAAAATCGTCGGACGTTCTCCATGTAAATGGATTTTTTGAATAATCAGTGGTGCACGCAGGCCTCTTCGTAGGTCGCCAACCGGGCGATTTGTTGTCTGTGTCATTTCGCAACTCTTTCGTGGCATTAAAAGTAACTTTTCATTTCTACGTGCGCACTATGCCATATTTTCTTTCTGATGTCTTTGCTCTTTTATTGACCTGTAATTATTTTAGTGTAAACTCGAACCGGTTCGATATTTTTCCGGAGGCATGCGTGGGTGGTATCAGAGAACAAAAAAAGCAACAAACAAGGCGGGCCATTGAAGAGGCCGCTATCTGTCTGTTCAGCCGTAAAGGTTTCGAATCGACCAGCATGCAAGATATCGCAGCCGCTGCCGGAATCGGCAAGACTACCATTTACGGCTATTTTCGTGCCAAAGACGATATTTTTCTACATTACTGCGATGAGCGACTGGTGACGGCGTTCAACCGCTTCAGGGAACAGCAGGCAGAGGGCGTTCCTTTCTTCGAGCAATTAATCACTTTTTTCATGCTCAAGTTCGGCTTTGTTACTGAAAACCATGAATTTGGCCGACTGATGCTGCGTGAGATGCTGTTTCCCAAGGTTGCCAGTGATAAAGCCAGGGAGCATGACCAGCGTTATTTTGACATTCTTCAAGGAGTTTTTTCTCTTGCTGAAGAGCGTGGGGAGATAGCGCCAAACCTGGATCACTTTATGCTGTCAGGGCATTTTTTCTCTCTTTATGTCGGGCTGTTGGCCGGCTGGTATACCGGCTACCTTAATTCATTAGAAGAGGTTGAGAAAGGCATGAGGGGTCTCTTCCATCAGGTTTGTCATGGGATTGTAGCGTGAGATATCTACTCAGTAGCTTGCTGACCGTTATCGCTTTAATCGGTCCTGGGCTGTCCTGGTCGGCACAGACCTCGCTTAATGATCTGATTGTTCTTGGTTTGCGCGCCAACACACAATTGCAGATTGAACAGTTGGAGGTTGAAAAGGCAAAACAAGAAATTGTTATTGAAGAGTCGGTTTTTGATCCGCATGCATTCAGCATCGTAGGCTACGAACAACGCAAAAGTCCTTTTGTCAGCGACAGTTTCAGTGGTCGAATTTCAACACGTGAATATCAGGGTACGGTGGGATTACGTAAAAATTTCACCACCGGCCTCACTGCGTCCGCCAGTTTAACGACTGAACGTTTCAGTGGATATAGTACGACCAGCGCTCTGAATCCACGATATCGCAGTGCTTTCGTTCTTGAATTGACTCAGCCGCTGTTGCGTAACTTTGGTAGAACCGTCAACAATGCGGCGCTGGATAGAGCCGGGTATCAGCTTGAACAGGCCGAATTAGGGTATCTTCTTGCTGCGCAACACCTCGCTGTCGGGCTTGAATATGGCTTGCGGGAATTGGCATTACATAACCAGATAGTTGAGCTGCGCAAGGATTCTTTAAAGCTTGCGGAGGATCTTCTTTATTATAATCGTCTGCGCTTTGATGAAGGGGTAGTGCCGGTCACCGAGATTCAAGAAGCCAGATCTGCTCAGGCAGCAAGGCGTTTACTGCTGGCTCAAGCCCGGCAGGACCGTGACCGCCTGTTTGTAGAGCTCAATCGCCAGTTGAACGGTCAGTTGCCGTTGTATTTTGATCCCACCGACATTTTTTTCTCCGAGATTCATAAACCGACCTCCGGCGATAATTTTTCAGCTCTATTAGACACTGCCCGAGCAAAACGGCTTGACCTTCAGATTTCACAGTTGTCATTAGCTGTTCAGCAAAGACAACTGGATTTTCTGCGCCATCAACTTAAACCACAGCTTGATTTACGACTGCAGGCCGGCCTCAATGGACTGGCCGGGCGGCAGGATAATGATACTTCCTACAGCGGTAGCTGGACGCATTCTTTTGATAGTATGAGTAGTGCTGATGGCCATCACTGGGGTGTGGCTTTCGAGTTTTCATTTCCACTGGGAAATCGACAAGCACAGTCACGCTACCGTCAGTCCCAGCTTGCAACACAGCAGCAACGTTATCAGATTACCGATCTTGATGTGCAATTGCAGATGGAGATCAGGGAAGCGCTGATCCGCTTTGAGCATGCAGCAGAACAGCTGGATATTGCCTTTGATGTTGAACGTCTGGCAGCGATTTCGCTGGAGCAGGAACAGCGTCGCCTGGATGAAGGACTTTCTGACACCTTCCGCCTTCTGTCCTTTCAGGACAACATGATCAAGGCCCGAGCTGAGCGTTTGCAGGCAGTTACCGCCTACCACCTGGCGCAAGCCAGACTGGCTTTTGTGACGGGTGAAATTTTTGAGCGCTATAATATTCGTTTGACTGAAAGCGGGGAGGGCTCCTGGCCTTGAAAACAAATAGAGCATTAATGCGTGCCGTGATTGTGCTGGTATTCTTCTCTCTCCTGCTGCCAGGTTGTGATGCTGCGCCACCAGAAGATTCAGTCAGCGTAAACGCCCAACGAGTCAACATTATTGCTGACAC
>SLDV01000122.1 GCA_007125165.1 Geobacteraceae bacterium
GACGAATTCGAGGCAGCGCTGCGATCCGACTACCAGATCAACGGTCAGACCGCTCATGCGGTACTGGCTCGCGCCCGGCGCTTTCGCATTCTGTTGATCAGCGAGTTCAGCGCCGAACAAACCGCAACCATGGGCATGGAAAAGGCTGCTGACCTGCAAACGGCTCTGGATCTGACCTTGCCTGAACCGGGCACGGATTTCACTGCGGTGGTGATCCCTGACGGCGGCACCATCCTGCCGCTTGTTACTCCTCCGGCGACAACCTGAACACGAACCTTTGACAACAGGGAAAAGCATGGCAACACAAGAAGACGTCTTGAAAAAAGTTATCGAATCGGGCTCCCTGCCGACCCTGTCTACCGTGGCGTCAACGCTGATCAACATCACCGGCAAGGAAGAGACCACCACCTATGACATCAGCAAGCTGATTGCCCAGGATGTGTCACTGTCCACCAAAATTCTTAAGGTGGTCAACTCCTCGTTTTACAATTTTCCCAATGAAGTCGGCACTATCCAGCAGGCTGTCGCCATCCTTGGTACCAATGCCGTGCGCAGCCTGGTTCTTTCCTTCTCATTTCTGAATCTTGAACGCCCACGGCACGGGACCGGATTCAACTACGAACAATTCTGGGAACAGTCTCTGGCCTCCGCAGTTGCAGCCAAACTGATCATGGCCAAGGTTTCATCAGATCGCGACCCGGAAGACGTTTTTACCGTTAGCCTGCTGCAGAAACTCGGTAAGCTGATTTTTGCCAGTGCCTATCGTGAACTCTATGATGAGCTGCTCAATGAAGCAGAAGGGAGTGAAAAGCGTCTGCAGCAACTGGAAGAAGAACGGATCGGTGCCAACCATGCTTTTATCGGCGGGGAAGCGGCGCGCCACTGGAATTTTCCCGAAAGCCTGACGATTCCCATTGCCTACCATCATGACCCTGAATCCTACACTGGCAAGGACTCCCAGTTGCGGACCGCTATTCAGGTTGCCCACCTGGCAAGTCTGGTTGCCAATATCATGTATTCCGGCAAGCCGATTGCCTACCACAAGCCGTTTCGCGAGCGTGCCCGCAAGATGTTCAAGCTTGACACAGTCACCATCGACGACATTCTGTCGCGGGTGAATACGGAAGTTGAAGCGGCGGCCCAGTACTTCGGTTTGAAAATCCAGGGGACCGCCTCTATCCCTGAACTGCTGCAACAGGCCAACATCGAACTGAGTCTGCTCAACATGAGCTACGAGCAGATGAATCGTGAGCTGGTCCACGCCAAGATGCTGCTGGAAAAACTGGCCGCTGAACTGAAAGAAAAAAACTCCTACCTGCAGGGAATCGCCAACCTTGACGGCCTCACGGGGATCCACAATCATCGTTATTTTCAGGAATTCCTCGACAAGGAGATGAACCGCAGCAATCGCCTCGGCAACAAGCTCTGCCTGATTCTGGCAGACATCGACAATTTCAAAAAGTTCAATGATTTTTATGGACATCAGGCTGGCGATTATGTTCTCAAAGAGGTTGCCGCCCTGTGCAATGGGATGATCCGCGAGTATGATCTGAGTGCCCGCTACGGCGGTGAAGAGTTTGTGTTTGTGTTACCGGAAACGGAATTAAAAGATGCACTGACGGTTGCGGAAAAAATCCGCGCCGAAATCGAACAGCACAAGTTCCACTATGATGGGGACGACTACCGGGTCACCTCCAGTTTTGGCGTCGCGGAGTTCGACGGCAATGACAACGGCAGGCGTATCACCAAATCCGTGCTGATTGAGCGTGCTGATCAGTCGCTGTACAATGCCAAGAAAAAAGGGCGTAATCGGGTTGAGGCCTACGCCGAAAAAACCGGCTGGTTCGGGCGGACAAAGTAGACTTTTCTGGTTGGTTATTCGATAATTGGACAAAATCACAAGCGAAGGATATTCCATGCTTGATAAAACCGTCATCAAGAAGCTTGAGCAGATCGTCGGCAAGGAACATGTACTCACCGACAAAACCTCCCTGATCTGCTACTCCTATGATGCCACCCAGCGCAAATTTCTCCCGGCGGCGGTGGTTCACCCCGGCAGCGCTGAAGAGATCAGTCGAATCATGGCTCTGGTCAATCAGCACCAGATCCCCATCTATCCCCGCGGCGCCGGTAGTGGCTTTACCGGCGGCAGCCTGCCGACAAGCGCCAACGGTATTGTTCTCGGTTTGACCCGTCTCAATCGCATCATTGAGATTGATGAAGACAACCTGGTGGCCACAGTCGAGCCGGGAGTAGTTACCGAAGACTTTCAAAAAGCGGTGGAAAAGGTTGGCCTCTTCTATCCTCCCGACCCGGCATCACTGAAAATGTCGACGCTGGGTGGCAACGTCGCCGAGTGCGCCGGCGGTCCGCGCTGTGTCAAGTATGGCGTCACCAAGGATTACATCATCGGCCTGCAGATTGTTACCCCGACGGGGGATATCATCGATACCGGCGGTCCCACCATGAAGGGGGTGGTGGGCTACGACCTGACCAAGCTGATCTGTGGCAGCGAGGGTACTCTGGCGATCATCAGCAAAATCATCATCAAACTGCTGCCGTTGCCGGAAGCCAAGAAAACCATGCTGGTACTTTTTGATTCCATCGATGGGGCGGCCCAGGCGGTCTCCAGCATTATTCGCAACAAGATCATCCCGGCGACCCTGGAATTTATGGATGGCCGTACCCTCGACTGTGTGCGCGAAGCCACCAGCCTGGAAGTACCGGACAATGCCCGGGCGGTGCTGATTATCGAAGTCGATGGTGACCGCGAATATCTCGACAAGCAGGCGCACAGAATCGCCGAGATCATCAAACCCCTGGGAGTGGTCGAGACCCGCATCGCCGAAACCCCGGCGGAAAGTGACGCCCTGTGGCAAATCCGCCGCTCGGTATCGGCCTCGCTGCGCCGCGTCAACCCGGACAAGTTCAACGAGGATATCTGCGTGCCGCGCTCCAGGGTGCCGGAGATGATCCGTAAGATCGACAAGATTTCCGACAAATACGGTGTCCCCATCGTCAACTTCGGCCATGCCGGTGACGGCAACATTCACGTCAACATCATGATCGACAGTAAAATCCCCGGCGAGCAGGAAAAAGCCGATCAGGCCATTGCCGAGGTCTTTGCCGGCGCATTGGAACTCGGCGGCACCATGAGTGGAGAACACGGTGTCGGCATCATGAAGGCTCCCTTTGTCAATATGGAACTGGGCAAAGCATCCATCGACTACATGAAAACCATCAAACAAGCCCTCGACCCCAACAACATCCTCAACCCGGGAAAAATTTTTCCGAGCGATGTAAAGCAGAATATAGAAGACAGAATATAGGAGACAGAAGTGAGGATTATTCATTCTATATTCTATATTCTGAATTCTGTATTCTGATTTTAAGGTCCTAAACCATGCCCAAACTCAAAACCCTTGAAGATTATCGTGACGAGATCAAGCATTGTGTTAAATGCGGTGGTTGTCGTGCCCATTGCCCGGCGTTCGGCGCTGAACGTCATGAAGGGCGCTCCGCACGGGGGAAAATCGCTCTGGCTGACGCCTTGCTCGACGGCGAAGTAGATCTCGAAAAACAGTTCCTCCTCGATATGTCCCAGTGCCTGCTGTGCGGGAGCTGCTACTCACAGTGTCCCAACAAGGTACATACGGAGGAGATTGTCGCTGCCACCCGGCGTGAAATTGCCCGCCGCAAGGGGCTGTCCACCTTTGGGTTCGGCGTGGCGACGGTGCTCAAACACCCCAAGTTGATGAACCTGCTGGCCAAAAGCGGTGGCACTCTGTCGGGCCTGCTGTTTAAAAAAATCCCCGAAAGCAGCGGCTTACGTCTGCGCTTCCCTGCCCCTTTCATCAGCTCCGACCGAACCTTGCCGCCGGTAACGGCCAAACCCCTGCGTGAGCGCTTTCCCGAGATCATTCCCGGCACAGAAGGGGCCCCGACGGTGCTCTTTTTTACCGGTTGCGGCATCAATTACATGTATCCGGAAAGCGGCGAGGCGCTGATAAAGGCGCTCAAATTTCTCGGGGTGACAATCCTGATTCCGCAGGAGCAGGCCTGCTGTGGTCTGCCGGCGGTCTCAGCCGGGGCTACCGACACGGTGGAACGACTGGCAACCATCAATCTGGAAATGTTCGGCAAGCACAAGTATGACACCATCGTCACGGCCTGCGCCTCATGCCATTCCGGCCTGGGTCAGATCTACCCGGGGATGATCGGGGCTGAAGGGGATTACCAGAAAAAAATACGCGACATCTTTGTCTATCTGGTGGAACAGGGACTGCCGGAAAAACTGGAACAACTGCCCAAAGCGAAAGAACGCATCAAGGTGACCTATCACGATCCCTGTCACCTGCGTAATCACGGCATCACCAAAGAGCCGCGGGCGATCCTGAAAGCCCTTCCCCAGGTTGACTATGTGGAGCTACCGGGCCCGGGAAGTTGCTGCGGGCTGGGAGGTACCTACTCAGTCTATCACTACGATACCAGCAAAAAAATCGGCGCCAAAAAAGCCGCCCTGATCGAAGAAACCGGCGCTGCGCTGGTGGCCACCGACTGCCCCGGTTGTATCATGCAACTGCAGGACAACATCAACCACGCCGGCGGCAACCAACGCGCCCTGCATATCCTCGACCTGCTGGCGGAAGCACTGGAGAAGGCAGAATACAGAATATAGGAGACCTGTAGGGCAGAATATAGAATATAGGAGACAGAATTCAGAAGAAGGGCATAACCTTCTATATTCTATATTCTGAATTCTGAATTCTGAATTCCGCCCCTCCTACTCCGGGATCTGCTCCAGGTCCTGCCAGCGTCCGTAGGTCGCTTCCAACTCCTGTTCCACCGCCTCCAGTCGTTGTTGCGCTGCGGCGATCTTTTCGCTGCTTCCGTGCTGATAGAAGGTCGGATCGGCCATAATGGCGTGCAATTCTGACTGTTCGGCTTCAAGTGCCTCGATGGTCAGGGGCAAGTTTTCCAGTTCTTTTTTTTCCTTGAAGGTCAGTTTGCGCGGCCGCTCTTTTCGTGGGGGAGCTGCCTGTTTCGGTTTACTGACAGCGTCGGGCGGTTGCGCCGGCTTCTGTGCCAGCCAGTCGTCATAACCGCCAATGATCTCTTCGACTTTGCCGTTGCCGCTGAATACCAGGGAACTGGTCACCAGATTGTTGACGAAGTCACGATCGTGGCTGACCAGCAGTACAGTTCCCTGAAAATCGAGGAGCAATTCTTCCAGCAACTCCAGGGTTTCCATGTCGAGATCGTTGGTCGGCTCATCAAGAATAAGCATATTGGCAGGGCGGGTGAACAGCTTGGCCAGCAACAGGCGATTCTTTTCCCCGCCTGACAACACGCGAACCGGTGTACGGGCACGTTCCGGGGTGAAAAGAAAATCCTGCAGATAGCCGTAAACGTGGCGCGCTTTACCACCTACCAGCACCTGATCGTGATCATCAGCAAGATTCTGCTTGACACTTTTGTCGCCGTCAAGCTGCTCGCGCAACTGGTCAAAGTAGGCAATTTCCAGATTGGTTCCCAGGCGCAGCGCTCCGGCAGTCGGCTGCAACTCACCGGTCAGCAGCCTGAGCAGTGTCGTTTTACCGCAGCCGTTCGGGCCGAGCAGGGCGATACGGTCACCGCGCATGATACGCAGATCGAGATGTTCTATCAGAGGGGGATTGTCACCATAGCGAAAACCCATCCCCTCGGTCTCAATCACCATGCGCCCGCTGCGCTGCGCTGCGTCGACATTAAGACGCACCTTGCCGATCCGTTCACGCCGCTGGCGCCGCTCCTCGCGTAATTTCAGCAGATCCCGCACGCGCCCCATATTGCGGGTACGGCGCGCCTTGATCCCCTTGCGAACCCACACTTCCTCTTCGGCTAACTTCTGATCAAAACGCTCCCAGGCTTTTTCTTCGGCATTGATAACGTCGTGACGACGCGCCAGAAAGGTTTCGTAATCGCAACGATAATCATGCAACTGACCCCGATCAAGCTCAACAATCCGTGTTGCCAGACGCCGGGCAAAAGCGCGGTCGTGACTGACAAACACCAGGGTTTTTCCCAGACGCAGCAGCATTTCTTCCAATTTGATGATTGCCTCAATATCGAGGTGGTTGGTTGGCTCATCAAGCAGAATCAGATCAGGCTCAAGAATCAGCGCTGCCGCCAGCAGGGTGCGGCGCTGCTGGCCACCGGAAAGATCGATGGGCGGCTCGTCCAGCAGCAGCTCCAGCCGTCCGGCAATCTGATCGATACGGATCTGCAGACTCTGTTCATCGATGCCGGCCGCCGCTCCGCGCCGACATAAATATTCGCGGGTCGTTCCCGGCCAGGAGGCGGGGAAATCCTGAGAAACATAGGCGGTACGGAGCCCTTGACGGCGTTGAATCTCGCCTGAATCGGCAGGGAGATCGTCATTGAGAAGGCGCATCAGTGTCGATTTGCCCGCACCGTTACGGCCGAGCAGACAGATGCGATCGCCGGCTTGAATCTGCAGACTGACGTTATCGAGAAGCTTCGGGCCACCAAAGGCCAGACAAACCTGATGCAGGGAGAGGATATTCATAGGGGGTATCGTGATTTACCGGTAGCAACCTTGATCAATGAGAGTTAGCCGGATCGGCCTGCGATAACCGATCCGGCTGATTGTACCTTGATTACTGCTGGAGCTGGATCACCATCAGGGCAGAATGTCCGCGCTGCAGAAGATTCTTCTCCTGGAAGCGCATGGCGACAATCAGCTCAAGTTCGCCATTATCGTCAATGTCGGCAACGGCAAAATCGGCCATATAGCCTTTCTGTAACGGCGTCCGCCAGCGCTCCCGCAGTTGCAGGCTGCTGCCATCCCACTCAAACGCCACCAGTTGAGCATCGGTAAAGGTACGCAAACCCTGTAGTAGCCGCGATCCCTGATTCTGAATCGTCAGGATTTCACCCGAGGGCAGGCGCAACAGCCGTTTCTGCATAAATACCGGGGTACGATCCACAGCATCGGAGTCGGGCTGATTGTAGAAGAAGGCGTCCGATCCACCAAAATAATCGCCTGAACGCCATAAACGGTCATTATCGGCATTGACCAGCTGCAGCCGATCATCAGCAGTAAGGGAAGCAAAGAAGGCCTTGTCTTCCACTGGTGCCAGAGGAATCATGCTGAACAGGTTGACCCGTGCCGGCAGTTCCAGGGCTGGGCCGCGGGATAAACGGTCACGGCTGCGCTCAATGCGGAATACCGGGGGGCGGAAAGGTTCTGCGCTGCGGCTCATGCGCTGACCGAGAAGAACCGGTCCCTCTCCCGGCAGATCGACGACACGCATGAACCAGTTGACCATGGTGATGACGCGCTCAAACCTGCCATTACGAAACTCGACCACCTGGCTGCGCAGATTGGTGTCGACGGCGGCGGTAATATATAACTCTGCCTGGCCGTCCTGGTTCATATCATGGGCGTCAACTGTCAGCAATCGCGTTCCGGCAGGAAAATCTACTACTGCCACGGCGACGAACTGTCCTGCCTCCATGCGCATGATATGCAATTCATTGGTCAGGGCAACGGCAATTTCTGTACGTCCATCACCGGTCAGGTCTCCCGTGGTCAGACCGACCGGATTATCATTAAGGGGCGGGCTCATCCA
>SLDV01000117.1 GCA_007125165.1 Geobacteraceae bacterium
CGACGGACAAGAAGGTTGCCATTGTTTGTGCCACCGGCGCTCGCTCCGGCGGTGCTTTCTTCGCTCTGCAGGATGAGATCGAAGATGGGAACTACAAGAATGAAAAAGGCGTTGTGTACCTACCCAACAATGTTATTTATCAGGCTGATGGAAGTTTCGTGATCGATTAGTCGGCATACAGCAGGTTTTACAATCTGAAGATAAGCTGCAATAACGTTAAGCCCGTCCACCTGGACGGGCTTTTTTAACCTGATAAGAACTAATCTTCCATAGATGCAATCTTACCCCATCTCCCTGAGGGAGGGCCAGGGTGAGGAGGAGATTTTGACCATCCAAAACCCCCTCCTCCGGCTTTCAGCCACCTTCTCCACCAGGAGAAGGGTTCAAGCGGAAGATTGGTACTAGTCAGTTTTTTTAATGTAAGTTGTTTGAAAAATGTGATAGAAAACGAATTCTTATAGAGGAACGATTGGTGATGTTGTGGTCGTGCGGCTAGTGCTTCACATAACTGTAAATCAATTAATTGAAAAGGGGTAAAAATGAAAATGAGAGAGAAGAGTCTGGTTGCGTTGCTTGTGGTGGTTGTTTCGGCCTTGATGCTTGGCGGTTGCGCAGCAACACAACCAACAGCACAAAATAAGGATGATTTGCTGAATAATCGAGCGATCATGATCGCTGATGCGCGGTCTGCTGTGCCACAAATCAGTATCGTACAGCTCAAGCAGATGATTGACGAAAATGAGGACTTTATTCTGATCGATGTGCGTGATCCCAATGATTGGGAGTCCGGGGTCGTCGATTACAGAAATGTGGCAACCATCTCTCGCGGCATGCTCGAATTTCTTGCACCGGAACACTTTGCGGTAAATGATCCTTTGTTTGTCATGTGTAAAACGGGGCTGCGAGCTGCATTGGCTGCTAAAGCGTTGCAGGATATGGGGTACTCCAATGTAACCGGTGTTGCCCAGGGAGTGGATCATTGGCAGGAGGCAGGATATCCGCTGAAGGATAACCAAATATAGATCAAAATTTGCAGGAGAACATGTTCCTCAGCCCGACTTTATCGAAGTCGGGCTGTTTTTTTCTGTTGAACGATGAAGATGGATGGAAGACCAGCACTTGTTGTAATAGCGGTTGCAAGTCAAGTGTTCACAACGGTATAGTCGCAGCATGAATGCACTGGAAATTACAGATCTCTACAAAGAATTTGCGGGTGTGCCCGCTGTCAAGGGGCTGAACTTCGCCATCCCTGAAGGCGAAATCTTTGGCCTGCTCGGTCCTAATGGTGCCGGCAAGAGTACGACCATTAACATGGTTGCCGGCGTGGTGAGGATCGGTCGAGGGCAAGTGCAGGCTTTTGGCTATGACAACCAGAAAGACTATCGCCATACTCGCCGTTTGCTCGGGATTGTTCATCAGGAAATTGTCATCGATAACTTTTTCACGATTAAGCAGGCGCTTGAAATTCACTCCGGCTACTACGGAGTCAAGGATGATCCCGCCTGGCGCAATCTATTGATCGATCGTTTAGGCTTGCGTCCTCACCTGGGTAAGGTCATGATCAAGCTCTCCGGCGGCATGAAGCGGCGCTTTATGATCGCCAAGGCGCTGATCCACCGGCCGCGCCTGTTGATTCTCGATGAACCGACCGCCGGGGTCGATGTTGAGCTACGCCATGGGCTGTGGGAATTTGTCAGGGAAATCAATAAGAAGGGCACAACGATCTTGCTGACGACTCACTATCTTGAAGAGGCCGAGCAGATGTGTGACCGGATCGGTATTATGCATCATGGTGACATGATCGCTCTTGAGCCAACCCATGACCTGGTGCGCAAACTTTCTAATCGACGACTCAAATTGTGGCTGGAAGAGCCGCTGGCTTCACTGCCTGCGGGGTTGGAAGAGTATGCTCCAAACATTGAAAATGGCGGGACAGTGCTGGTGCTGAACCTCCCTGCCGGTGCCAGTGCCGGCACTATGCTTAGACATTTGTGTCAGTCGGGGTTGGATATTCGCGATTTCGAAACAGATCAGAGCGGGTTGGAGGAGGTTTTTATTCAATTAACCGGCATGGGCGGAGGCAGCAATGGTTCAGCAGCCTGATAATCGTTTTTATGCCTGGCTGCCGTTTGTCACCCTGTTGCGTAAAGAGATTCTGCGCTTTCGCCGGGTGTCAACCCAGACCCTGCTGGCGCCCATTGTTACTGCTTCCTTGTACCTGTTTGTTTTTGGCGCCACCCTGGGTAACCGCTTAACGGTGCTGGAGGGGTTCAGCTATGCGCAATTTGTTATCCCCGGTTTGATCATGATGGGGGTGATTAATAACTCCTTCGCCAATACATCATCGTCCCTTTTTATGTCACGTTATCTTGGCGGTATTGTTGACCTGCTGGTAACGCCGGTGACACCGCCACAGTTTATTATGGCTTACACCCTGGCAGCCATGCTGCGGGGGTTGTTGGTGGGCTCCGTGGTGCTGCTGATTTCACTGCTGTTCGCCAGTTTGCCCTGGGAGTATCCCCTGCTGGCAGCCCTGATGGCGATGATCGCCAGTTTTCTATTTGCCCAGTTTGGTCTGATAGCGGCTATCTACGCGCATAATTTTGACACACTGTCGGTATATACCAATTTCATGATTCTGCCCCTCATCTACCTGGGTGGGGTTTTTTATCCGATTTCCATTCTGCCGGATCCCTGGGCAACCCTTTCCTATCTTAATCCTCTGTTTTATCTGATTGATGGTTTTCGACATGCCATTATCGGTGTCGGTGACACCAGTTTTGCCATTGCCTTTGGTGTCAGTGCGACCATGGCAACTGCGCTTTTTGCCTGGGCGGCCTGGTTGATCGGCAAGGGCTATCGACTGCGCTCATGAATAATCGAGGTGACAATGCTCAGCGACAAAAATCGAACGGCTTACAGCAATTTCTATGATGCGGTCAGGGATGAATCTGTGCTTGACCGAAAGACGACGGTGTTGGTTGGTCTGGCCGCAGCCATGGCCAATGCCTGTGACCCTTGAGTCAGGCACTACCTCGGCGTCGCCGGGGAGGCCGGTATAACTGCAGAAGAAATTGCTGCCGTGCAGGGGATTTGTATGGCAGTTGCGGCAGGTCGCGTTAATTCGATGATGCGGCAAATCGATACAGATGTGAAAAAAAGAAAATCAGGTTATCTATTTGACTCCAGTAAATCAGAAAAGAGGAAATAGATTCTGCGACTACGCTTCGCTCCGCGCAGAATGACATCCGTTCTTTTCCATAAACGTTCTACTTTGTCATCCTGCGCGAAGTCGCAGAATCCAGATTATTAGCAGGTCGCGTCGGTCGCGATCTGCTGACCGTTATAGCTGGAGCGAAGTGGATAACCCAAAAAGAAAAAGGCGTAAAAGATGAAGACTGATGAACAACATCTGCAATCAGGGGACTGTCTTTTGCGGGTTGTTAGCCAGGATCGTTGCTTTCGAGGGCTGGTAGCGGTGACAACCGACACCGTCAGGACTATCTGTAAAAAGCAGCAGACCGATCTGACCGCGACGGTTGCTCTGGGGCGTTTGTTGACCGGCGGAGCGCTCATGGCAGGCTTGCTCAAGGGCCGGCAGCGTCTTTCCCTGGTTGTTGAAGGAAATGGCCCGATTGGTAAAATGGGTGTTGAGGCCGATGCCGAAGGGCGACTGCGCGGAACAATTCGTCATTCAGTTGCTGGTTTGCCCCCTCGCAATGAAAAATTTGACGTTGCCGGAGCGATTGGTAGGGCCGGCTTTTTGACGGTGACCAAGGATCTCGGTTTGAAGGAACCTTATCAGAGCATGGTTCAACTCCAAACCAGTGAGATTGGTGAGGATCTGGCCTGGTATCTGACCAGTTCCGAGCAGGTGCCGTCCTCTCTCGGCCTCGGGGTTGAATTCAATGCCGATGGAGATGTTGCAGCTGCCGGTGGTTTTATGATTCAGGTTCTGCCGCCTGAATTGCCGGAGAAGATTGAGGAATTGGTTGAACGCATAGAAAGTATGCCACCGATATCCAGTATGCTGCGTGAAAAAGTTGCCCCGACCGATATTTTGCAGCAGATATTCGATGCGGATAATTTTCCTGCCAGCGAGGTCATTCCGCTAAGCTTTCACTGTCTCTGCAATCGTTCTCAGATAGAACAGATGCTCGCCGGTCTTGGGTCCGATGAATTGATTAGTTTGGCAGAACAGCAACAGTTCACTTCGGTGCGCTGTGAATACTGCCGGACAGAATATCTTTTTGCTGCGGTTGAATTGAAAAAGCTGACCGCGCCGTGAAATTTTTTCGAGCATTATTAAAAACTTGTCTACAGTTGCCGACCTGTTCTTACGGGTATGCAGGGTGACCACGTTCTGGAGGACAGTCCTAAAGGGCGTTGACAGGTTGAGTGATTTAGTCAAAATTTGCCAGATAGAACATGATAATATCGATCGGGAATTGAAAAGCATTGAGGTATTTGTAGATTATCCATGCGATTAAATTTTCCCGCCTGACACGCCCCCTGTCAAGTGCCCTGCCAGACGTCTGAAAAAACACCACAATTTTTGTTTAAAAACAAAAAACTATTGTAATTACAATATAAAAATAGCCGCACAGGTAAGACCAATTGCATACAGTATACTGTATTTTTTGCTTGACAGAGTTGGGGCAACTGGCTTAATTTTCGTCAGACTGTGGCGTTAAAACGTGTTTTGACGAGAGCTGCAAGGCTTCTCAGTGTTTTCTGAGGAAGGAGCATTTCCTATGTTGGATATTTATCTGCCGATACTGGTCGTCATCGGCATCGCCTTCGCTTTTGCGATCGGTTCGGTGGTGTTGTCGAAGCTTATCGGGGTCAGGCGTTACAGCGACCTGAAAATGTCGCCCTATGAGTGCGGTGTTCCACCAGTCGGCAGTGCAAATGAGCGTTTCTCCGTCAAGTTTTACCTGGTTGCGGTGGCGTTCATTGTGTTCGACGTCGAGGTGGCATTTCTCTATCCCTGGGCTGTTGTCTTTAAGCAACTTGGTTGGTACGGTGCCACCGCCATGGGGATTTTCATCTTTGTGCTGGTTATCGGCTTTATCTATGACTGGAAAAAAGGAGCTCTGGAATGGGAGTAGGACAGCCCACAACACTAGGGAGCGGCTTCATTACAACGAGCCTTGACAAGCTGGTTAACTGGTCGCGAGCCAGCTCCATGTGGCCCATGACTTTCGGTTTGGCCTGTTGTGCTATCGAGATGATGGCAACCGGTGCTGCGCGTTTCGACCTTGACCGGATGGGGGTTCTCTTTCGTGCCTCACCGCGCCAGGCTGATGTTCTGATTGTCGCCGGAACCGTTACCAAAAAAATGGTTCCCGTTATCAAGACGGTTTACGAACAGATGCCTGAACCACGGTACGTTATTGCCATGGGTGCTTGCGCTTCATCCGGCGGTATTTTTGATACCTACAGCACGCTGCAGGGGATTGATGAGGAGATCCCGGTCGATGTTTACATTCCCGGCTGTCCTCCCCGCCCTGAAGGGCTGCTATATGGCCTGATGAAGCTGCAGGAAAAAATCCGGGCAGAGCGTAATACCTTTGGCGCGGCTATCGGTGTGGGTGATGTAATACGCAGTTAGGCGAGCAGCCGGCTTATGATGACAGGGATAAATCGATGAGCGATCAAGCAATTGTAGAAAAACTCAAGGCTAAATTCTCTTCTGAAGTAATAGACGTGGTCGAATTTCGTGGAGAGGTGACGGTTACCGTCAAAAAGGAGAAGATAGTTGACATCTGCACCTTTATGCGGGACACCGGCGGCTACAATTTTCTGTGCGATCTGTGCGGGGTTGACTATCTTGGTCAGTCGCCACGCTTCATGATTGTTTACAATCTCTACAACATTACCACCAAGGAGCGGATTCGCCTCAAGGCGCCGGTTGACGAGCAGAACGCGCAGATCAACACTGTCTCTGTAGTCTGGGGAACGGCCAATTGGATGGAGCGTGAGTGCTGGGATCTGATGGGGATTAATTTTGTCGGACATCCTGATCAGCGCCGGATCCTGATGCCTGCAGATTGGGAGGGTCATCCGTTACGCAAAGACTATCCCGTCCAGGGCCCGGACCGTGAACCTTACCAGGGGCGGCTTTCTTAACCTACCGGCGACAGGTACAACCACAACAGGGTGAGGCATACAATGGCAGTTAAAAACAGCGAAATTATGACCATCAACATGGGACCTCAGCATCCGTCGACCCACGGGGTGCTGCAGTTGATTCTGGAGCTTGATGGTGAGGTTGTTCGCAAGGCGACTCCGCACATCGGTTACCTGCATCGTGGCGTTGAAAAGCTTTCTGAACATCGCACCTATCACCAGGTGATTCCATTGACGGATCGTCTCGACTACCTTGCTCCCATGAGCAACAATCTCGGCTATGTTCTGGCAGTTGAAAAACTGCTGGGAATCACGGACCAGATTCCCGAGCGGGCCAAAGTGGTGAGGGTATTACTGACAGAATTGACCCGGCTGAAGAGTCACCTGGTCTGGTTGGCGACTCATGCCCTTGATATTGGTGCCATGACGGTGTTCCTTTATTGCTTTCGCGAGCGAGAAGTTATTACCGACCTGTACGAGAAAATTTCCGGTGCACGCATGACGTCAAACTATTTTCGTGTTGGCGGCCTGTCGGCAGACCTCCCTGCCGGGGTGGAGCAGGAGATGCGTGAATATGCCGAAGGTATGCCGGCCCATATTGACGAGTACGAAGGCTTGCTGACCGGTAACCGGATCTGGCAAAAGCGAACCATTGGCGTTGGTACCATCACAGCTGAGGCTGCCATCGACATCGGCATAACCGGCCCTTCCCTGCGTGCCTCCGGCGTTGACTGGGATCTGCGTCGAGATAATCCCTACAGCGGTTATGAAGATTATAAATTTGACGTTCCGGTCCGCCAGGAAGGTGATACCTTTGCACGTTACAAGCTTCGCCTCGATGAGATGCGTCAATCCAGCCTGATTATTCTGCAGGCCCTCGACAAGTTGAAGCCGGGTCCGATTCTGGCAGATTGTCCTAAGGTTGTGCTTCCTCCCAAGGAAGAGGTTGTCAATACCATTGAGGGGCTGATTCATCACTTTAAAATTGTTACGGAAGGTTTCAACGTTGAGCCGGGCGAAGTCTATCAGGGCATAGAGGCGCCTAAGGGGGAGCTTGGCTACTATCTGGTTTCTGACGGCAGCGCCCGCCCGTATCGCATGAAAGTGCGTCCCCCGTCATTTGTCAATCTACAGGGGTTGCCGCAGATGGTTGAGGGGAGATTGCTGGCCGACGTTATTGCTGTTATCGGTACCCTCGACATCGTTCTTGGTGAAATCGATCGTTAGGCAACGCGCCTTCCCGCTGTGAGGATGCTATGACGGATAATGTGCAGCAAGCTGAAGAACAGGTCGAAGAGCTTGAGGTGATCGATCTGACCGGTGCCAACGAGGTCATCGACAAATATATTGATATGCAGGGCAGCCTGATGCCTGTGCTTCAGGGGATTCAGGAGTATTACGGCTACATTCCTGAGGCCACTGTACATCTGGCCGCTGAACGTCTCAATGTTTACGCCAGCCAGATCTATGGCGTTTTGACTTTTTACGCCCAATTCCATCTTAAGCCGCGTGGCAAATACATTATTCGCGTCTGTATGGGGACCGCTTGCCACGTCAAGGGGGCCGGTCGTATCGGCGATACCATCAAGGATAAGCTGGGAATCGGTCATGCTGAAACTACTGAAGATCTGAAGTTTACTGCTGAATATGTGGCCTGCATCGGTGCCTGCGGGATGGCGCCTGTCATTATGGTCAATGATGCGACCTACGGTAGCATCAATGTACAAAAGACCGCCGAGGTTGTTGAGAAATATCAGGCGATGGACTGATTCGCAGATAGACACCGCTTTAGGTATCGAGGAAAGACCTATGTCCGAAACTGCTGAAAACCTGAAAATCCTGATTTGTACCGGAACTGGTGGCCTTGCTTCAGGGGCGGCTGCAGTCGTTGCTGCCTTTGAGGAAGAGTTTGAAAAAAAGGGTGTTGCTGCAAAAATCGGCAGCCCCTGTGATGTCAGCTCTACCGGCTGCCGCGGCCTTTGTGCCAATGATGTTCTGGTTGATGTCTGCAAGCCGGGCGAAGATCCTGTCACTTACGATTTTGTGACCGCTGATCTGGTACCGCAGATTGTTGATGAGCATATTCTTGGCGCCGGCCCCATCGAAAAAAAGGTGGCCGGTCCTTATTATCACAAGTTCCTGGAAAAGCAGCAGCGGATTATTTTTTCCCGGTGCGGCACGATTGACGCTGAAAGTCTAGACGATTTTCTCGCTCATCGTGGTTTTGAAGGGATCAAAAAAGCGGTGACCATGACTCAGGACGAGGTCATCGAAGAAGTGAAGAAATCGGGTCTTCGGGGTCGTGGCGGCGGGGGCTTCCCGACGGGTTTGAAGTGGTCTTTTGCCAAAGCCAGCCCAGGCGATACCAAGTACCTGATCTGTAACGCCGATGAGGGTGATCCGGGTGCGTTCATGGATCGTTCCATCCTTGAAGGCGATCCCTA
This sequence comes from Geobacteraceae bacterium, assembly GCA_007125165.1. GTDB lineage: Bacteria > Desulfobacterota > Desulfuromonadia > Desulfuromonadales > Geopsychrobacteraceae > Pelovirga. The sequence continues at coordinate 8,577 of SLDV01000117.1, forward strand.
CGGCCTGATTGAGGGCCTGATGATCGGCGCCTATGCCATCGGCTGTACCTTTGCCTATGTCTATTGCCGTGCTGAGTATCCGTTGGCGATCAAGCGGCTGCAGAAAGCTATTGATATATGCTATGAAAAAGGTTTTCTAGGTAAGAACTGTCTTGGGCTCGGTTTTGATCTGGATATGCGCATTAAGGCCGGCGCCGGTGCCTTTGTCTGTGGCGAAGAAACGGCACTGATGGCCTCCATTGAAGGGCAGCGTGGAATGTCACGTCCGCGGCCACCGTTCCCTGCAGTGCGAGGCTTATGGGGCTATCCGACGAATATCAATAATGTCGAAACATTTGCCAATGTCGCCTACATTTTTTACAACGGCGCCGAGTGGTTTTCATCTATCGGTACCGAAGGAACCAAAGGAACCAAAATTTTTGCATTGACCGGCAAGGTCAAGCATACCGGATTGGTGGAGGTGCCCGCCGGGACCACCATGAAGGAAGTTATCTACGATGTCTGCGGCGGTATTCTTAACAACCGTAAATTCAAGGCCGTGCAGGCCGGAGGTCCATCGGGGGGCTGTTTGCCTGCTGAGGCGCTTGACGCTGAAGTTGACTATGATTCCCTGATCAAGGCCGGAGCGATGATGGGTTCCGGTGGCCTGGTGGTTATGGACGAAACCACCTGCATGGTCGATATTGCCCGCTTTTTCCTGCAGTTTACCCGGGTTGAGTCTTGTGGCAAATGTATCCCGTGCCGTATCGGGCTGAAGATCATGCTCGAAATTCTTGAGCGGATCACCCAGGGGGAAGGCCGGGAAGGCGATATCGAAATGCTTGAGGACATGTCCTACGATATCAAGAAGAGCTCCCTTTGTGGTTTGGGTCAGACCGCTCCGAACCCGGTTCTTTCAACGATTCGCTATTTCCGCCACGAGTACGAGACGCATATCAAGGAAAAAGAGTGTCCTTCTCACTCCTGTAAAGAGTTGCTGCATTTCCGGGTTATTGAAGAAAAATGCAAGAAATGCGGTATCTGTCCGCGCATCTGTCCGGTGGACGCCATCGAGTGGGAAAAGGGAAAAGTCGCCTGGATCGATCTGGATAAATGCACCAGATGTACCTCCTGTTATGACGCTTGCCGCTTCATGGCAATTGAATGATCGCATTCACAGCTTGAGATATAAGAGGTCAAGATGGTTAATCTAACGATTGACGGAAAACAGATCACAACCGCCAAAACATCGACGATTTACGAGGCGGCCAAGGAAAACGGTATCTACATACCGGTGCTCTGTTATGCCAAAAAGCTGTTGCCTTACGGTGCCTGCCGCATCTGTCTGGTTGAAGTTGAGCAGATGAAGGGACGTCTGATTCCCTCCTGCACGACACCGGTCACCGAAGGAATGGTTGTGTCAACCACGTCCGACGAAATCAGTAAGGTGCGCAAGACGGTTCTGGAGTTTCTTCTGGTCAATCACGTTGTTGACTGTCCTGTCTGTGACAAGGGCGGCGAGTGCGATCTGCAGGACTTGACCTACGAGTACGAAGTTGTTACCAACCGCTTTCAGGGCGAGAAGTTCGACCTGCCGACAGATGAAGTCAACCCGTTGATCGAGCGGAACATGAACCGCTGTGTTTTGTGCGGCAAATGTGTTCGGGTCTGTGACGAGGTTGTCGGGTACGGTTCCTACTCCTTTATCAATCGCGGCTTTGAAACCAAGATAGCGACGGCCTTTGATCGTGGTCTGAATTGCGAGTTCTGTGGTCAATGTGTTTCCATGTGCCCGGTTGGTGCCATTCTTCCCCGCCCGTTCAAGTTCAAGGCCCGTCCCTGGCAGCTTAAGGAAGTCGATTCTGTCTGTGGTTACTGCGGCAACGGCTGCACTGTGACTCTTGGTGTTAAGGACAATCAGGTACAGACAATCCGTTTTAATGAAGATACCGGCGTCAATCACGGTAACCTCTGTGTCCGTGGTCGCTTTGGCTACTCATATATTAACGATTCAAGACGTATCAAGAAGCCGTTGATACGAAAAAATAGAGAGCTCAGAGAAGTCAGTTGGGAAGAAGCACTGACGACAATTAGCGAAAAGTTTCAATCTGCTGGTAAAGATCTTGGAATAATCAGTGGAGCCCGCCTGACCAACGAAGAGTTCCTGCTGTTGAAGCGCCTTGGATCAACCATTGGCACGCAAAATCTTGATCATTCCGGTGGCGAGTGTTACAAGGGCGCGACTGAAGGTCTTGTAGAAACCCTCGGAGTTACAGCTTCAACCGGTACCTTCCCGCAAGTGGAAACCTGTCAGTCGATCCTCGCAATTCGCTCTGATTTTTACGAAACACATCCCGTTTTCGGCATGGTGATTAATCAGGCAGTTCGACTCAATAATGCCCAGTTGGCTGTTGTTGCAGACAAGCGTGGCAAGCTGAGCAAACTGCCGAATGCTCGTACTCTGTTGCATAAGCCTGGTTGTGAATTGAATGTGATCAATGCTCTGTGTCATGTCGTTCTGGCAGAAGGTCTCGCCAACATAGATGATCTGCAAGGAGTGGCTGAACTGACCAAGGCTCTCGCCGACTACTCTCCTGAAGCGGTGGCGCAGGCTGTCGGCTGCGATGCGGAGGCAATTAAGAAAACAGCACGAGAACTGGCAAAAGCCGAAAATGCAGCGATTGTCGTTGCCTATGGTCTACCCTACACAGCGCACAGCAAAGAGATAGCTACGGCAGCAGCCAATCTGGCTCTTCTTACAGGGATCGCCGGACGTGACGGATCCGGTCTTTATCTGTGTGGAGAAAAGGCAAACAGTCAGGGTGCCATAGATACTGGTATTTTGCCGGGGCCAGCCGGATTGGGCGCCCAACAGATGTTAAGTGCAGCAGCAAATGGAGAGCTTCCGGTACTTTATTTGGTTGGTGAAGATCCTGTGGTGACCTATCCGAACCGTGATCTGATTGAACAGGCACTGGAAAAGGCGTTTGTCGTTGTTCAGGATCTATTTCTGACGGAAACAACCAAGTATGCTGACGTGGTTTTGCCGGCAGCATCCTACGCGGAAAAGAATGGAACTTTCACGAATGCCGAGCGTCGCATCCAGCGGGTCAGGGCAGGAGTGAAGTCTCCAGGAGAAGCGACAACCGATTTCGCCATATTCCAGCAATTACTTGGTAAGCTGGGTAAAAATGCCCCTGCCGACGCCGCTTCGGCTTTTGCCGAACTTGCCGTCGAGGTACCATCCTATGTCGGAATCGAATTTGACAAGATTGGTCCACAGGGACAGGTCTGGGGCGGCGAATCGCTGGTTCCCTTAAAAAAACAGCTTATCCCTGTTGCCGGGATGGAACCGCTTAAGGCCGACTATCAGCTTCTTGTCGGCAGCGCTCTGTATCACAGCGGTTCGATATCTACGCGCGCTAAAGGGCCTTTGTCCGTTTGTCCTGAAGCCTACATTGAGATGAGCCGTGAGGATGCTGCCACTTTTGATGTCAAAACCGATGACATCATCAAGCTGACGGCTGGTGAAAAGGTAATCCAGGCCAAGGTCAAAGTCGATAACCGATTGCCCCGGGGCGTACTTTTTGCTCCCTACCACTTTGCTGAGCTGGAATTAAATAAGGTTTACAGTGGTCAGGCCGTGATAGCGGTTGAACCGTCCAAGGTCTGATCAGATTGTATTGATACTGTTGATAGCTTCTATCGACGTAAAATCGGCAGAGATGCCATAGCTGAAGAAGGAAGAGGATGGTCATGACGCCAGAAGTTCTGACACTCTCGAACACACCGGTTCTGTATACCGTTGCGATGCTGCTGAAGATAGCAGTAGCATTTGTTGTAATGCTGCTGATCGTTGCTTACGCAACTTATGCTGAACGCAAGATCATTGGTCGCATGCAGACCCGCATGGGACCGACAATGACCGGGCCAAAAGGTTTATTGCAACCGATTGCCGACGGGTTGAAACTCTTTTTTAAAGAGGATATGACCCCTTCACAGGCGCATTCGTTTGCCTTTTCCCTGGCACCGATGATGCTTCTGGCACCGGCATTTGTCGCCATTGCCGTTGTTCCATTCGGTGGGGATCTTCACTTTACCTACGATGGTATTCTATATGTTGTGCCGATGCAGATTACGGATCTGAATATCGGTGTGTTGTTTATCCTCGCCATGGCGGGTCTTGGTGTCTACGGTATCGTTCTTGCCGGATTAGCATCCAACAGCAAGTATTCCCTGCTTGGGGGTATACGTTCAACTGCGCAGATGATCTCGTATGAACTGGCGGCTGGTCTTTCCATTGTCGCTATCTTTATGCTCTCGGAAACCTTGAGCATGCGCGAGATTGTGCTGGCGCAGCAGGGTCCACTGTGGGGCATTGAGGCTCTGAAATATATTCCTAATTGGTATATTTTCAGCCAGCCATTAGCTTTTGGACTGTTTATTGTCGCGTCCATGGCAGAGATCAACCGGACCCCGTTTGACCTTCCGGAAGCAGAAACCGAACTGGTTTCAGGTTTTTGTACTGAATATTCGTCCATGAAGTACGCTCTGTTTTTCATGGCTGAATATGCCAACATGATCACTATTTCAGCAATCACTGCGACCATTTTCCTTGGTGGCTGGAGTGGACCGTTTTTTGGCTGGATTAACTTCCTCCTCAAGGTCTTTGCTTTCATGTTCTTCTTTATCTGGATCCGGGCTACCTTCCCGCGTCTGCGTTATGATCAACTGATGCATCTGGGCTGGAAAGTTATGCTCCCCCTGGCGCTTGCAAATATCGTGATTACCGGTATTGCAGTCCTGCTCTGGCAATAACCTAAGTTGCGTAGAGGATAGATATGTTTAAAGAGTTTGCCAAAGGCCTGAGTATCACGCTGAAGCATCTGCTTCCCGGGCATACCACTACGGTGAATTACCCCAAGCAGAAATTGGAGATGGCCCCGCGCTTTCGTGGGTTGCATCGTCTGGTACCTGGTCAAGATCGTGAAAAATGTGTCGCCTGCTATCTGTGTCCGACCGTCTGCCCGGCTAAATGCATCACGGTAGAATCGGAAGAGAACGAAAAGGGCGAGAAGTATCCAAGAGTCTATGAAATCGATCTGCTGCGCTGTATTTTTTGCGGCTACTGCGTAGAGGCATGCCCAGTCGAAGCTATCGAAATGACGAGTGCTTATGAACTGGCAAACTTCAAGCGTGATGATTTTATGTTCGACAAAGCACGTCTTCTCAAGTCGTAACAAGGAGCTGCGTACCCAATGGAAATCTTATTCTTTTATCTTGTTGCAGGGGTTGCGATTTTATCGGCGATTTTCGTTATCAAATGCCGTAATCCGATCAACAGCGCTCTGAATCTGGTAACGACTTTTCTGTGTCTGGCTGTTTTTTATGTGATGCTTGAATCACCGTTTATGGCGGCCATTCAGATTATTATTTATGCCGGTGCCATTATCGTGTTGATCATTTTTGTCATTATGCTGCTCAATTTCGGTCAAACGATCAAGGGGCGCTATACACATGGTTTAGCAGGAGCCGGGCTGGTGTCTGTGCTGATGTTACTGGTGGCGAGTCAGTTTGTACGATTCGGTGAGGCAACCGGTACCGGTGGTGAGATTACGAGCGCAGTGATTGCAGAGGTCGGCCATACCGAACTGATTGGTCGGGCGCTGTTTCTTGATTTTGTGCTCCCCTTTGAAATAGCCGGTGTGTTGCTGCTGATTGCTATTGTCGGTGCCTTGATACTTGCGAAACAAAAAGTCTAACAGAGAACGACCTGGGAGATAAAACATGATTACTGTTACTCACTACCTGCTGTTGAGCGCCATACTGTTCGCAATAGGTACCTTTGGAGTCCTCACACGTAAAAATGCCATTGTCGTTTTTATGTGCATCGAGGTCATGCTCAACGCGGTAAACCTGACCTTTGTTGCTCTGTCACGGCATGTCGGCAATATGGACGGTCAGATCTTCGTGTTTTTTGTTATGACGGTTGCTGCTGCTGAAGCGGCTGTAGGTCTGGCGTTACTCATTGCGTTTTATCGCAATAAGGAATCTCTCGACGTCGACGATTTCAATATGCTCAAGTGGTGATACATACCGCATTTACGGGTGTTTCAGCTAATAGGAGAGTTTGATGTACGGTAATCTGTGGCTCATCCCATTCTTCCCGCTTCTCGGGGCGATCATTAACGGCCTGTTCGGCAAGAAGATCAAGAATGAAGCGATCATTGGCGGTATCGGTACCCTGATGATGTTTCTTGCCTTTCTGGTGTCGGTACAGAATTTTTTCAGGCTGATCGGTGATGCCGAGAAGGTTCATGAAATTATTCTCGCCCCCTGGATAACGGTTGGTAACCTCCAGGTCAACTGGGAGTTGTTGTTTGACCCCCTTTCGGCCATCATGGTTCTGGTGGTTACCGGTGTTGGCACCTTGATCCACCTGTACTCGATAGGATATATGCACGGAGACACTGGATACTACAGGTTCTTCTGCTATTTGAACCTGTTCGCTTTCTCCATGCTGATGCTGGTTCTTGGTGGTAACGCCCTGGTCATGTTCATCGGCTGGGAAGGTGTCGGTCTCTGCTCATATCTGCTGATCGGTTACTACTACGAGAAAAAGAGCGCCAGTGACGCCGCGAAAAAAGCATTTGTTGTCAACCGAGTTGGCGACTTCGGCTTTCTCTGTGGTCTGTTTATCCTTTTCTGGGCTCTGGCCGGCAATGGCGTCTGGACCCTCAATTTCATGGAAATAGCAGCCAATGCTCACCTTCTTGAGGCCGGCGGCGCGTTAATAACCATTATCACGCTGGCTTTCTTCCTCGGGGCTACCGGCAAATCAGCACAGATTCCACTCTTCACCTGGCTTCCTGATGCCATGGAGGGCCCGACCCCGGTCTCCGCTCTGATCCATGCGGCAACCATGGTTACCGCCGGTGTTTATATGATCGGCAGGATGAACATCCTTTTTGCCATGGCACCCTCAACGATGATGACAATAGCTATCATCGGTGCTGCAACAGCTTTTATGGCGGCGTCAATCGGTTTTGCTCAGAATGATATCAAGAGGGTTCTGGCCTATTCCACTGTGTCACAGCTCGGCTACATGTTCCTGGCCATGGGTGTTGGTGCTTTTTCCGTCGGCATTTTCCACCTGATGACTCACGCCTTCTTCAAGGCTTGTCTGTTCCTGGGGTCAGGCTCGGTCATTCATGCCATGCACCATGCTTATCATCATGCTCATCTGCACGATGATGCGCAGGATATGCGGAATATGGGCGGGCTGCGGTCTAAAATGCCAATTACTTTCTGGACGTTCCTGATTTCGACTATTGCCATTGCCGGCGTGCCCTTTTTCTCAGGGTTTTTCTCTAAAGATAAGGTTCTTTGGTGGGCGTATTCTTCAACCGCCGGGCATCCGATCTTCTGGATTGTGGCAGTCTGTGTTGCCGGTATGACCGCATTCTATATGTTCCGCCTGGTGTTCATGACTTTCTTTGGCGAACAGAGGACCGATGTACGGGCAAAGGATCATATTCCGGAGTCACCCTGGACAATCACCATTCCGTTGGCGATCCTTGCGTTCCTTGCAATAGTTGGAGGTTATATTGGCGTGCCGAAGGCTCTTGGTGGTAATTACGCCATTGGAGGCTTTCTGGATCCGGTCTTTGGTCATGCCAAGGAGCTCCACAATCTGAATGCTTTAGGATCCCATGCTCTTGAATATACATTAATTGCCCTTTCGGTATGTATTGCCTTTTTCGGTATCTACATGGCCTGGCTGATGTACATGAAGAACCCGGCTCTTCCGGCCCAGTTTACCGCGAAATTTGCCGGTCTGTATCGCTTCGTATTCAACAAGTGGTACGTCGATGAACTTTATGACTTTGTTTTTGTCAATCCCTGCAAACGTTTCGGCACGTTCCTCTGGCGAATTTTTGATGTGAAAATCATTGATGGTATCGTCAACGGCTGCGCCTGGGTGTTTAAAGGGGTTGGTTCAGGTTTGCGCTATACCCAGACGGGATACATGTATAACTACGCAGTGGCCATGGTGGTCGGCGTAGTCGTGATCGTCGGCTTTTATGTCTTTGGTTAGTTGCTGATTCTGCCCGCGAATACGATAAAGCTACAAGGAGCGTTTCCACATGGCTGATAACCTTCTCAGTATTATGACTTTCCTCCCGTTGGTGGGTATGGTTGCCCTGTTGTTCATACCGCGGGACAATGAAGCAATGCTCAAAGGCTTTGCTTTGGCTGTTTCTTTGCTTACGTTTTTAATCAGCCTTCCTCTGGCGTTTGACAATGTGTTCAAAACTTCGGGTGGAATGCACTACCGTGAGTTTTATGAGTGGATTCACGTCGGTGAATTTTTTCAGATGAACTACAATGTTGGCGTTGACGGAATCAGTCTGTGGCTGGTGATGTTAACGACCTTCATTATGCCCATAGCGATTCTGTCAACCTGGAATTCAGTGAAGAAAAACATCAAGGGCTTCATGGCCATGCTGTTGCTGCTGCAGACCGGGATGCTGGGCGCCTTCATTTCACTTGATCTGTTTCTGTTTTACATTTTCTGGGAACTGATGCTGATTCCGATGTACTTCCTCATCGGTATCTGGGGCGGCGCCAACCGGATTTATGCGGCTGTCAAGTTTTTCATTTATACAGCGGTTGGTTCCCTGCTGATGCTGGTTGGAATTATCTTTGTCTACTACTACGCTGTGCAAACTGGTGCTCCGGTCAGCGGTTTCGGTGTTCAGGAATTCTACCAACTCGATATCCCCTATGATGCGCAGTTCTGGCTGTTCCTGGCCTTCGGTTTCAGCTTTGCCATCAAGGTACCGCTTTTCCCACTGCACACCTGGTTGCCCGATGCCCACACGGAAGCGCCAACAGCGGGCTCAGTGATTCTGGCCGCCGTCCTGTTGAAAATGGGTACTTACGGTTATGTCCGTTTTGCCATGCCCCTGTTTCCGGATGCGTTGCAAACCTTTATTCCTTTCCTGGCCTTCCTTTCAGTCGTCGGTATAATTTACGGTTCGCTGGTGGCCATGATGCAGGAAGATGTGAAAAAACTGGTTGCCTATTCCTCGGTTGCACACCTTGGTTTCGTCATGCTCGGCCTCTTTGCTCTGAATATGCAGGGGATGGCCGGCGGCATGATTCAGATGATCAATCACGGCATCTCAACTGGCGCCCTGTTCCTTATCGTCGGTTTTCTCTATGAGCGCCGCCATACACGCCAGATATCGGAATTCGGTGGGTTGGCCGGCAAGATGCCGGTGTTTGCGACGATTTTTCTGATTATTACTTTCTCCTCCATTGGTCTGCCGGGGACCAACGGGTTTGTAGGTGAATTCCTGGCCCTGATGGGTGCTTTCGAGAGTAATCTGCGCTGGTATGCGGTTTTTGCAACCACAGGCGTTATTCTGGCGGCTGTCTATATGCTCTGGGTTTATCAGCGCATCATGTTCGGTAAGGTGACCAACCCGGCAAATGAAAACATAAAAGATCTTTCTGCCCGAGAAGTTGTCATTATGCTGCCCCTGCTACTCTTTGTTTTCTGGATCGGTATTTATCCGAACACGTTCTTCGACAAGATGAATCCCGCTCTTGAACAATTGCTTGAGCAGATGAACAACCAGGTTGCGGTGGTTGAAGTAGTGCAGCCTGCGGTTGCTAACGTACTGGAAAACAAATAATTGTTGATTGAATAAACACTGGTTCCGAGGAGCTGTTCGATGGAAAATCTGGTTCAAGAAGCCATCCAGAATGTGAACTTGCATGCGGTCATGCCATCACTGATACTCACAGTGGCCGGTATGGCACTACTTCTGGTTGCGGTTTTTTCTCCCCGCGGGAAAACAACTCATGTTGCCTGGCTGAGCATCGCCTCGTTAGTCGTTGCTGGTATTGTTACCATCATGGGATGGAATGATATCCAGTACGGTTTTGCCGGCAGTGTGCAGTTGGATAACTTTGCGGCCTTTTTCAGTATGATCTGCATTGTTGCGGCCGGTCTTGCTATTCTGATGTCAGATGAATACCTCAAACGCGAAAACTTTCCGGTGGCAGAGTATTATCCACTGATACTTTTCACTACCGCTGGTGCCATGTGGATGATTTCAGGTACAGATCTGATTACCATCTTCCTGGGTATTGAGGTTCTCTCTGTTTCACTGTACGTCCTTGCCGGTTTCTTTCGTGATCAGGAGCGCTGCAACGAATCGGGACTTAAGTATTTCTTTCTCGGCGCTTTTTCAACCTGTTTTCTTCTGTACGGGATGGCGCTGCTTTACGGTGTCAGCGGCACCACCAAGATTTATGACATTGCCGCCTATATCCAGGCTAACCCTGACGCTACGATGAACATCATGTTCATTGCCGGTGGATTGCTGATGCTGACCGGATTCTTCTTCAAGATTGCCGCAGTGCCTTTCCACATGTGGACACCAGACGTCTACCAGGGTGCGCCGACTCCCATTACGGCGTTCATGAGTGCCGGACCTAAAGCTGCCGCTTTTGCCGCCCTGATCAGAGTAACCTTCATCTGCCTTGAAGGGATGCAGGATCAATTAACCACCGTTTTCTGGGTTCTAGCTGTGTTGACCATGACTGTGGGGAACTTGATTGCTTTAAGCCAGAAAGACCTTAAGCGGATGCTGGCCTATTCATCGATTGCCCATGCCGGTTATGCCATGGTTGGCCTGGTAGCCTGGAATGAGATCGGTATGTCCGGCATCCTGTTTTACATGCTGGTCTATACCTTCATGAATATGGGCGCATTTGCAGTACTTGTTCTGATTGGTCGCCGTGGTGAAGAAAATCTGACCCTCGATGGTATTTCCGGCTTGGGCTTCAAGCAGCCGATGCTCGGCGTTGCTTTCTGTATTTTCCTTTTTGCCCTGATGGGTCTGCCTCCGACAGCGGGCTTTACCGGCAAATTTTACATTTTTGCTGGAGCCATTAATGCCGGTTTTATCTGGCTGGCAGTTCTGGGCGTATTGAATTCCGCTGTTTCCCTTTATTATTATCTGCGCGTTATAATACACATGTACTTTAAGGATCCGCAGGAAGATTTTTCCTGGGTAAAAATCTACCCGGCAACGGCATTGTCGATTGTTATATCTGTCGTTGGAGTCCTTTACCTTGGTGTTGTGCCGGGAGCTCTGATGCAGTTTGCCAGATTGGCCGGCTTCTGACAGCAGACTTTTGATAATATTTGTAAAGCCCTTCGGTTCGCTGAGGGGCTTTTTTTATGTAGAATGAAACGTACTGTATTGTTTGATCAGTATGGGCACGACGCGCCGTGCCTCTGTGTTTTCTAAAAGTTGTTGAACGCTTACAAATCAGCAGTGCGTCACAGGGACGGACACCCTCCATGGCATTAAGAGCATATTTACAGCAACTGTTTGATAATAATGATGTGAAAAGAATACGGAGCGAAGTGAACTCTGATCTTGAGATCGCCGCAATGTGCAGACGGGAATTTGCTTCTGAATCTGGTGGCCATGCCCTGTTATTTGAAGCTGTAAAGGGAACATCGGTTCGGGTTGCGGCAAATCTGTTCGGTACCAAAGAGCGCCTGTTGAGAATGCTGGAAGTCGATGAGGGGTTGCTGATAAAAAAAATCAGAGCAATGATTCAATCTGGCACACAAAATAGTGCTGCCAATCTGGTGGCTGCCTGCAACAAAGCGTCAGAATATTCTGTCGCACCTGAATATCAGCAAAGTGATCTTACCCTGAAAGATATTCCTGCGCTACGAAGCTGGCCGGAAGAAAAAGATCCTTATCTGTCACTGGCTTTAACTCATACTGTCTCTCCTGCTACCGGAGTCTGTAATTTGGGGCTGTATCGTGCAGCATTGATTGGTAATCAGGATATTGCACTGAATTTTGCGGCAGGCTCCGGTGCGGATTGCCACTTGCAACTGGCAGAAGAGCGTGGTGAACCGTTACCTGTAGTTCTGATTATTGGTCCGGATCCGGCTCTGTTTTGGGCAGCATCGGCACCGTTGCCGACGGACTGTAGCGAATACGGCTTTGCCGCAGAGATAACCGACAGACCTGTATCCTTATCCCCCTGCTTAACACAACCGCTGAGTGTTCCCGCCAACGCCGAGATCCTCATAGAAGGCGAAATAAGAGCAGGTGAGCGGGTCAGCGAAGGCCCTTTTGGAAACCACACCGGACAATATGTAGAACGCAATGATTGTCCGCTGATGAAGGTTACGGCAATCCGCCATCGCGCTCAGCCCATCTTGCCGGTCACAGTAGTCGGACCGCCACCGAGTGAGAATATTCGACTGGCTTATCTCAATGAACTGTTGCTGCGTGAAATGCTCTGTTATGATTTCCCGCTGATTGCAGATCTTGTCATGCCGGAAATGACTATTTTTCACGGTGCGGCGATTATTGCCGTTCGGGATTGTTCGTCTGAAGATGTTGCTGATTTGATCCAACAACTGATCAAAACGACCAGTCTGGGGCGATCCCGCTTGCTGGTGTTGGTTGATGATGACATTAATATTCACGATCTCAACATGAGCTGGTGGCGGACCGTTAACCTGCTCCGCCCGGAGCGCGTGACTGCCACCGCCAAAGGGCTGATCATCAACGCGACAGGGATTGACAGAGAACGATTGGTTACGGAAGATCGGGTAACGGCACGCCGGGTCGATCGTTGTCAATAGACGAAAGCACGAGAAAAAACCGGAGCAGTTAACACTATGACCAACTTTCTTTGCCAGGATCGCGCAAAGGCTTTGACCACACTGCAACAGGTGTTCGGTTACCAGAGTTTTCGCCCTCATCAGGAAGATGTGATCGTCAGTCTGATTCAGGGGCGGGACGCTTTTATTCTGATGCCGACCGGAGGTGGTAAGTCGATCTGTTTTCAGATCCCGGCCCTGATCAGGTCGGGGGTCACGATCGTGGTTTCTCCCCTGATTGCCCTGATGAAAGATCAGGTCGACAGCCTGGTCGCCCTGGGTGTTCGCGCTGCTTGCTATAATTCGAGCCTGACAGCGGGTGAGGGGCGAAGAGTCCTTGATCAGTTACACCGGGGTCGCCTTGATCTGCTCTATGTCGCCCCGGAGCGGTTGATGAGCGATGATTTTTTGAACATGTTGAAAAAGGTGCCCCCGGCCCTGTTTGCTATCGATGAGGCCCATTGTATTTCCCAGTGGGGCCATGATTTCCGCCCTGAATACATCCGTCTGGGCCAGTTGCGCAAGCTCTTTCCCGGAGTGCCGATAGCAGCACTGACGGCAACGGCAGAAAAACAGACACGGGCGGATATAATCAATTGTTTGCAACTGCAAGACCCACATCGGGTGGTCTGCGGCTTTGACCGGCCAAATATTCGCTATAGCCTGGTGAATAAGGTCAAGCCTTATCAGCAACTCTGCGAGTTTCTGGTACCTTATTCCGGACAGGCCGGGATTATCTATTGCCTGAGTCGCAAGCGGGTCGAAGAAGTCGCAGACAAATTAAACCGTGATGGATATAAGGCAGCAGCTTATCACGCCGGGTTGAGCCCCGAAGTACGGCGGTCGGTACAGGATGATTTTCTGCGCGATGATGTGCAGATTATTACCGCTACAGTAGCGTTCGGTATGGGGATCGACAAACCCAATGTCCGCTTTGTGGTTCATTATGATCTGCCGAAGAATATCGAAGGCTATTACCAGGAAACCGGTCGCGCCGGACGTGACGGCTTGCCGGCAGAAGTTTTGTTGTTGTTCGGGTACACTGACATTGCCATTCTCCGTGCATTCATAGAAAAAAACAATGACCCGGAGCAGATGCGTATCGAGCTGTATAAACTCAACGCTATGGCAGCTTTTGCTGAAGCAGGGATCTGTCGGCGGCGGGTGCTCCTTGGTTATTTTGGTGAGACAATCGATAAGGACTGCGGTAACTGCGATATCTGTCTGAATCCGCCGGAAAAATATGATGCCACTGATAATGCACGCAAGGCATTGTCATGTGTTTTTCGCGTCGGGCAGAACTTTGGTGTTGGTCACGTAGTCGATGTCTTGCGTGGAGCGGATAACCAGAGGATGAAGGCACTGAAACATGATCGGATTTCAACCTATGGTATAGGCCAGGATGTCAGCCGTGACAACTGGAATTACCTGCTGCGACAATTAATCCAGCTTGGATACCTGGAACAGGATGTCACCCGCTACTCGATACTGAAATTGACTGAACAGGCCCGCCCGTTGTTGCGTGGAGAAGAAAGGCTGAAGCTTTGCAAACCGCGAACCAAAGTAAAGCGGAGCAGAAAAAAAGAACACCACATCCGGGGGCAGGAGTACGATCCGGCACTGTTTGAAGAACTGCGCCGGGTGCGTAAGCAGATTGCCGATCGTGACGGCGTTCCGCCCTATGTCGTTTTTGGTGATGCGAGTCTGGCGGAGATGGCAGCACTGCTGCCCACAAACGACAGGGAA
>SLDV01000056.1 GCA_007125165.1 Geobacteraceae bacterium
ATCAGCATCAGCATCAGCATCAGCATCAGCATCAGTGTCGGTGTCGGTGTCGGCTTCAGATGGTTCATCGTCCAGCACGGCAATCACCGCACCCACATCCACCGTATCTCCTTCACTGACCTTCAGATCACGGATACGCCCCGCTGATGGTGAAGGAATCGCCACGACCGCCTTGTCGGTTTCCAATTCAATCAGGGTCTGATCCGCCTCAACCTGATCACCGACACTGATCGCAACGGAAATCACCGTACCTGATGTCACACCATCCGAAACCTGCGGAACAACTACATCGACACTCATAAAGAACTCTCTTTCACATCAGCAACTTAAGTGGCTGCTCTAACGCCTCACACACCCAGCGCAGAAAACGTGCGCCATCAGCGCCATCAATCACCCGGTGATCGTAGCTTAGGCTCAAGGGCATCATCTGTTGCGGCACAAACTCCTGACCGTTCCAGACCGGCCGGGTTTCAGTACGCGACACACCGAGAATCGCCACCTGTGGAGCGTAAACAATCGGGGTAAAGGCACTGCCACCGATCCCGCCGAGATTACTGATGGTGAAGGTGCCACCATCCATCTCGTCAGGGCTGAGTTTGCGCGCCCGCGCTTTTTCCGCCAGGGCATTCAACTCTGCCACCAGAGCACTAATCCCCTTGCGGTCGGCATCACGCACCACCGGCACCAGTAGACCATTGTCGGTATCAACCGCGACCCCGATATGCACATACTTCTTATAAACCAACTCCTGCCCGGCGAGATCAAGGCTGGTATTGAACTGGGGAAACTCTTTCAGGGCCATGGCACAGACTTTCAACAGAATCGCCGTCATGGTCAGTTTGACCTCAGGGGATTTGCGATTATAGTCCTGGCGGAAGTTTTCCAGAGCATCCACCGACGCTCCATCGTACTGGGTCACCATCGGGATCGTTGACCAGGCGTAGCCCATGGCGTCAGCGGTCACCTGGCGTATCTTTGATAAAGGCTTGCGCTCGACATCTCCCCATTTACTGAAATCGGGTAATGGCCGCTGTGCGTGCAAACCCCGAAACTCGCCGCTGCTGACCGCTGCGCCGCCGGTGACCTGCTCCATGGTGGAACGAACAAACGCACGCACATCCTCTTCGCTGATCCGCCCTCCCGGACCGGAACCCTGAACCTGATAGATATCAACACCCAACTCCCGGGCAATACGCCGCACCGATGGTGCAGCCGGCGCTACCAGGTCACCGGAACGTCGCGTTGACAAATCAGGAGCGTTCCGGTGTTCAGGTCGGATATCTCTGGTTGCGGCAGACGGCTGCTCCTGCTGTTGGCGCGATTCGGCCTGATCTGGTTCCCGTTGTTGCGGTGATGTTGCCGGCTCGCTATCTTCTGCCTTGCGTTCATCTTTGTCATCTTTGTGTTCAGCCGACGGTTCCTCTTCCGCTCCGTCGACGGCCTCCAGCAGCATGATCACCGAACCGACTTCGGCCTGATCTCCTTCAGCAACCCGGATCTCGCTGATGGTTCCGTCTCGCGGCGAAGGAATGGCCACAACCGCTTTATCTGTTTCCAGTTCAAGTAATGTCTGATCTTCCGTCACCTCATCACCGACCGCCACGGCCAGAGAAATCACCGTGCCGGAGGTAACACCATCGGAGACTTGTGGGACAGTTATTTCGATCGCCATAGAGTATCCTTTAGTCCTGATGCGGGTTCAATTTGTCGGGATCTATCTTGAATTCCTTGAGGGCCTGTTCTACTGTTTTCATTGAGCCACCCTCTTGCTCAGCCAGGCGGTAAAGGGCCGCCAGGGCAACGTAACGGCGGTCAACTTCAAAGAAATCCCGCAGTTGCTCACGACTGTCACTGCGCCCGAAGCCGTCGGTGCCCAGACAGTGAAGCGGACCGGGAAGCCATTTGGCCAGCGCTGCCGGCAACACCTTCATGTAGTCGGATGCGGCAACGAAAATTCCCTCTTCCTTTTCCAGCACCTGTGCCAGGTAGGGTTTGCGCGGCTTTTTGGTCGGGTGAAGCAGGTTCCAGCGCTCGGCTTCAATGGCATCCTGATACAACTCTTTGTAACTGGTCACACTCCAGACGTCCGTTGCCACGCGGAACTTTTCTTCCAGTAATTCCTGAGCCGCAATCACTTCGTTGAGGATGGAGCCACTGCCAAACAGATGAACCCTGGCTCTCTTGCCCTTTTGACCGGTGGAACGGAAGCGGTAAATCCCCTTCACAACCCCTTCGCGCACCCCTTTTTCCTTCGGCATGGCCGGCATCAGGTAGGTTTCGTTGGTGACTGTCAGATAATAGATCAAATCTTCCTGATGGCAATACATACGGTTAAGACCGTCCTGAACAATCAGCGCCAGTTCATAAGCGAACGCCGGATCGTAGGCTTTCACCTTGGTCGGAGTCAGAGCCAACACATGGCTGTGACCATCCTGATGCTGCAGGCCTTCACCGGCCAGGGTGGTGCGCCCCGCCGTAGCGCCGATGAGAAAGCCTCGGGCGCGGCTATCACAGGCCTGCCAGATCAGATCGCCGACACGCTGGAAACCAAACATGGAGTAGAAAGTGTAAAATGGTATGGTCTGCACCTGGTTGTTGGAATGGGCGGTACCGGCGGCAATGAAACTGGCCATGGAACCGGCTTCACTCAACCCCTCCTCCAGAATCGCGCCGGTTTTTTTCTCGTTATAAAACAGCAAACTCCCCTTGTCGATCGGTTCATAGAGCTGACCGACATGACTGTAAATCCCGGCCTGGCGAAACAATGCCTCCATGCCGAAAGTACGCGCCTCATCCGGCACAATCGGCACAATCAACTTGCCGACTTCCTCATCCCGCAACAGCTTGGCGAGCAGATGAACAAACGCCATGGTCGTCGCCAGTTCACGCTCCCCGGAACCATCAAAATATTCCCTGACCAACCAGTCGGTCTGACAGGCCATCGGCTTGCTGCCGTCGTAACGTTTGGGCAAACTGCCGCCCAGCTCAGCACGGCGCTGTTTGAGGTACTGCATCTCGGGGCTGTCGTCCGCCGGTTTATAGAAGGGCGCCGCGGCGATCTGGTCATCACTGATGGGAATATTGAAGCGGGTCCGGAACTCCTTGAGCTCATCTTCATTCAATTTTTTCTGGGAATGGGTGATATTCTTCCCTTCTCCCGCTTCGCCAAGGCCGTAACCTTTGATGGTCTGAGCCAGAATCACTGTCGGCGCGCCCTTGTGCTCGACCGCCGCCTTGTAGGCAGCATAGACCTTGGCCGGATCGTGCCCCCCGCGTCTTAGAGATCCGAGTTTCTCGTCGGAAAAGTCCTCAACCAACTCCAGCAGCTCCGGATAACGCCCGAAAAAATCCTTGCGCACATGGGCACCATTGGATGCCGTATAGCGCTGCATTTCACCATCGAGCACCTCATCCATGCGTTTGACCAACTTGCCTGAAGTGTCCGCCTCCAGCAGGGGATCCCAGTCACTGCCCCAGATCACCTTGATGACGTTCCAGCCGGCACCGCGAAAGGCCGCTTCCAACTCCTGAACAATCTTGCCGTTACCACGTACCGGCCCGTCAAGACGTTGCAGGTTGCAGTTAACGACAAAAATCAGATTATCGAGCTTTTCACGTGATGCCAGAGTAATGGCCCCCAGGGATTCCGGCTCATCCATTTCGCCATCCCCCAACATCGCCCAGACTTTACGCCCGCTTGATTTACGCAGACCGCGGTCTACCAGATAATGATTAAAGCGCGCTTGATAAATGGCGCTCAACGCCGTCAAGCCCATGGAGACCGTCGGAAATTCCCAGAAATCAGGCATCAGGTAAGGGTGAGGGTAGGAGGAAAGCCCACCCTTAGGGCTCAGCTCCCGGCGAAAGTTCTGCAGATCTTCCTCGTCCAGACGCCCCTCTAAAAAGGCCCGCGCATAGACCCCCGGCGCGGCATGGCCCTGAAAGTAAACCATATCGCCAATAAAGTCGTCAGTGCGCCCACGCCAGAAATGGTTGAACCCTACTTCCCACAGGGTGGCCGCCGAGGCGAACGTGGAGATATGCCCACCGATACCATTTGACTCGCGATTGGCGCGCACCACCATGGCCATGGCGTTCCAGCGAACAATCGACTTGATTCTTCGCTCCAGTTCCTGGTTGCCTGGATGAACCGGCTGTCGGGAACGCGGGATACTGTTGATATAGGGGGTGTTGGCGGTAAAAGGAATGCTTACCCCCTGCTCCTGGGCACGAACCTGCAACTGGCGGAGTATTTCCAGCACCCGCTCCGGCCCTTGCTCCTTGAGAACATAGTCCAGAGACTCCCGCCATTCCTGATTTTCAATGTCTGTTACCGCCGGTACTGATTTTTCCTTTTTTTCTTTGCTCATGACCTGCTGACTCCTTTCGACAGTCCGTCAGGTAAAACAATCTCACTAACGATACAGTGTACTATCATACACAATTTTTATGCGTTTGGCAGTAACCCCGCCCTGAAGAGCGCCATTCTCCGTCAGAACCATCGAGGCACTTCTTGGGATTGTCAGACAGACAACAAAAGAGTAACCTGTCCGCCCAAACCACCCGAAAAAAACCACGGCAAGGTTGTCGGTGTTGTCAAACGATTCACAACAAAACAGAAGTGATAAAAATATGAGAAAAAAAACCGTGGTCGGTGTTACCGGCTCGGCCCGCCGCTGGGCCCCGGCCTGGTGGTGTGCCCGCATGGCCCTGCGCCTGGTTGGCGCATCGGCGCAACGAATCAGTGTCAGACATCAGATCGAGCCCGCCCCCCTGGATGCGTTGGTCATCGGTGGCGGCAATGACATCAGCCCGGAGCATTACGATGGCGACATCAGCGCCCCGGTCAAAGCCGATCCGGAGCGCGACCGCCTGGAAATCGGCTGGATCGAATACGCCCTGGAACACCAGATCCCCATGCTCGGCATCTGTCGCGGAGCGCAACTGATCAATGTTGTCCTCGGCGGCAGCCTGCATCAGGACATCCGCTCGTTACGCAAGCTCACCTACAATCGCCCGGGACTCCTGCCGACGAAGCAGGTTAAGCTGGAAGAGGGGTCCCTGACGGCGCGAATCTGCGCCACAACCTCGCTGCGTGTTAACAGCCTGCATCATCAGGCGGTGCGTCAAGCGGGTAAAAACCTGGTGGCCGTGGGAAAAGACCTCGATGGCATCGTGCAGGTCATTGAAGCCGGTGATGGATCAAATATCATCGGCGTACAATGGCACCCGGAGTACCTCTTTTACCTGCCAAAACAGCTCGCTCTGTTCCGGTGGTTAGTTAAGAATGCGGTAGGGGCCGGTGGCGTAACTGCGGAGCTGTAATATGCCGTTATGGGAAAGCAGGCTGTGAATGCGATCACGGTTGACCGGGTGACTCACCAGACGCCTTGCTTCCGCATCGGTGCACCAGGCAACCTCAGGGGTTTCTTCGCTGGGCTGCAAAGAGCCGGAAGCGTAACGGGCAACAAAGCAGAAAATCACCGCAGCCGGATGGGTCACTTTTGACCAGATCACCGCCAGACGCGCGTGGGAAACGGTCACTCCGGTTTCTTCGAGAATTTCTCGACTCAGGGCAAAAATCAGCCCTTCACCTTCCTCCACCCGCCCCTGGGGCAGCTCCCAGCCACGCAAACGGTGCTTGACAAGCAACAATTCCCCCCCATCATTGCGAATCAGACCGCTGGTCACCAGAATATGCTTGGGTTGATCTGTCATCCGCCGGCTCCAGAGGTTGTTTGCTTCATTGTTCCATCGTTCGCGGCAACAGCACCCAGAGTTCACCCGGATGGCGCATACGACCGGCGAACTCACCAGCTTCGTTGCCCATCCCCCAGAAGAAATCGCCACGCACCCGTCCCTTGATCGCCCCACCGGTATCCTGGGCCACCATCAGTTGTCGTAGCGGCTGATCTTCGGTGCCGGGAAAGATCGTCGACAGGAACACCGGTGCGCCCAGAGGAATGGTGCGCGGATCGACCGCCAGACTGCGCAACGGGGTCAGGGGCACCCCCATGGCGCCGGGGGGAGAAACCGTGCCGGCCGGCAACTCACGGAAAAACACATAACTGGGGTTCTCCGCCAGCAGCTTCTGCCCCGCTTCGGGATTGTTGGCGACCCAGCGGCGGATGTTCTGCATCGACATCTGGTCACGGGTCATTTCATTACGATCAAGGAGCAATCTGCCAATGGATCGATAAGGATGACCGTTCTGGTTGGCGTAATTAACAATCACCCGCTCACCATCGGGCAAACGGATACTGCCGGAACCTTGAATGTGCAGGAAAAACAGATCAACCGGATCCTTGACCCAGAAAATTTCATGTCCGGCCAACGGTTCTTTACCAAAATCAATCTGTTCACGATCAAAATAGGGAACCACACGGTTACCTTCAAGACGACCACGCAAGCGATAATTGCCGAGTTCAGGGTAAACCGAATCCAGAGCGATAACCAGCATATCATCGGGCTGCCGATAGAGGGGATAGCGGTATTCTTCCGACTGCACACGGCTGCCAAGCAGTTCCGGCCCATAATAGCCGGTCATCAAACCGGTGGTGCTGCCATCAACATTGCGGACCTGGTGCGGCACAAAGTAATGTTCAAAAAAATTCCGCGCCGTCAGACCATCTACAACATCAATCTGATCCGCCAGGGAGCAAACTTCACGCCACTGTTCACGCCATTTAAGGGAAATACAACTGTGACGAAAGGCCTCCAGCGCTGAGGCCGGATAATCGTCCTCCCAGCCATCGAGATGCTCCCATTCCACCGGAGTCAGTGGCGGCACCTCAACCACAGGAGGCTCAATAACGGGGGGCACAATTTCAACTGGTGGTTTTTTTGCACAACCCACCAGCAAAAAAAACAACAGGCCAAGAATCAACAGAATACGAAGAGCCATATCGGAACCTTCACACGAGGATGTTGTGTAGAAAAAACAGGAAAAATCGGCTGGCGACCAAACCGTTCATACCTGCCCTTATCAGAACATATCAAGGGGATCAATATCAATATGGATCGACACCTGGCGCGGCAATTCGGCGGTAACACCCGCTATCATTGCCAGCAGACGTCGTAGCGGTGGGCGTGCGGGAGACTTGAGAAGAATCTGGTATCTATATTTGCCCCGCAAGCGGGTTAACGGACAGGGGCTCGGTCCCAGAATTTCGACATCGCCGGCCGCGGACTGCAAATGACGCCCCAAGGAGGTTGCTGCATTGCTGACCTGATCGCCATTATTCCCGGAAAAAATCAGATTGACCAGATGACCACAAGGCGGGTAGCCCAACTCCTGACGAAAAGGGAGTTCCTGCTGATAAAAGGCCTCCACATCCTGGGCCGCAGCACAGGTCAGGGCAAAATGCTCGGGATGATAGGTCTGGATAAAGACCCGACCCCCTCCGACCGCCCGACCAGCGCGCCCGGCTACCTGGGTCAGTAGAGAAAAACTGCGCTCGGCGGAACGAAAATCGGGCAGATTCAACAGGCTGTCAGTGCCAAGCACGCCGACCAGCGCCACATTGGGAAAGTCATGTCCTTTGGCAATCATCTGCGTACCCACAAGGATATCAACCTGATCCTCCATCATCCCCCTGACAATCCGCTGATGGCTGCCCTTGGTGCGGGTGGTGTCACGATCCATGCGGGCAATACGGGCGGCGGGAAAAAGCTCAGCCAAGTCCTCTTCGAGCCGTTCAGTTCCCGCCCCCTGGGGGACGATCCGCTCTCCCCGACAGGCCGGACATAACTCCGGTACCCGGTCAAGATAATCACAATAATGACAGATCAGCCGCCGCTGGCGCTGATGGTACGTCAGGGTAATCTCACAGTTCGGGCAGTGAAAGCTGGTACCGCAATCGGTACAGAGCAGATAAGGCGCAAAGCCTCGCCGATTAAGGAGCAACAATACTTGCCGGCGCTGCTCAAGCACCGACGCGATCGCCTCGATCAAAGGTTCTGCCAGCAATCCCCGTAACGGCTCAGTGCGCAGGTCGACCAGTTCTACCGTCGGCATGGCCCCGGCATGAACCCGCTCGGGGAGGGATAACAGGGTACAGCTTCCCTGTTTGCAACGATAGTAAGTGGCCAATGACGGCGTTGCGCTCCCCAAAATGACCGGGCACTGCTGTTGCTGCCCGCGCACCAGAGCCAGATCGCGGGCGTGATAGCGAAATCCTTCCCCCTGCTTGTAGCTGCCATCATGTTCCTCATCGACGATGATCAGGCCAGGCTTGGGCAGGGGCGCAAAAACTGCCGAACGGGCACCAATAACGATATTGACCTGATGACGCGCAATGGAACGCCAGGCATCATAGCGCTCACCGGCGGACAAACCGCTATGAAGGGTGGCAATCTGTTCCCCCAGCGGCTCGAAACGAGCCCGAAAACGTGATACCAGTTGTGGTGTCAATGAAATTTCCGGCACCAGAATCAGCGCCTGACGCCCCTGTTTCAGGCACTCGGCAACGGCGCGCAAGTAGACTTCGGTCTTGCCGCTCCCGGTTACGCCATGCAACAAAAAAGGCTGGAATCGACAGGCCCCGATCCGCTCACTCATCTGCTCGAGAGACTGCCGTTGAGAATCATTGAGGATCAACGCGGTGTCGGGCGGAAGCGGCTCGAACAGAAAAGGGTCACGCAATCGCTCTTTTTCGCAAAGTTCGAGACAGCCCATCTCGACCAGGCGCTTCAAGACCGGTGTCGGGGAGGGAAACTCGGTGCGTATCTGCGTGGCGCCGGCGCCGCCCTGCTCATCGATCCAGGCCAGAATCTGCTGTTGCCGCTTTCCTTCTGGAAATTTCTCCGGATTGATGCGGCGGTATTGTTTTTCCGTGACGATTGCGGTGCGATTCGCAGCCCTCATGAGTCCACCAGGAAGGGCGTTTTTTATCACCTGACCGAGAGGATAGTAATAGTAGTCGGAAGCCCAGTGCAGTAAGCGGAGCAGTTCGGCATCAAGCAGTGGCACATCATCGAGACAGCTCTTCAATTCCTTGAGATCGGTACCATCTCCCTGGTAGCGGCGCACAACCACGCCAACGATGGAACGCCGCCCGAAAGGAGCCTGCACGCGCACTCCGACCTGTACCGATTCCGCCAGAGCTTCAGGTACCCGATAACTGTACAGCGTGCGTACCGGCGCGTTGACGGCGACATCAACAACCAGGGTTGTCATGGCCACAGATATTCCCTGCTGATAGTGACATTCCAATCGACGGCGCTTTTTCTGTCACCGGCACATTATTTATCTGCAAAGCCGAGAAATCCGAGCAACCGCCGCACAGTATCCATCAGCTCGCTGAACTCGGCTCCGGACAGACTCTGTGCACCATCGCACAAAGCTTTGGCCGGATCAGGATGAACCTCCACCATAATGCCGTCGGCACCGGCAACCAGGGCGGCACGGGTCATTACCGGCACCAGAGAGCGCTTGCCGGTGGCGTGGCTCGGGTCGACGATAATTGGCAGATGGCTGAGCTCCTTGATCAGCGGGATAACCGACAGGTCGAGGGTATTGCGGGTAGCGCGCTCAAAGGTGCGAATGCCGCGCTCGCACAGAACAACATGGGGATTCCCCTCGGCCAGAATATATTCTGCGGCGGCCAGAAACTCCTCCAGAGTCGCGCTCATCCCGCGCTTGAGGAGTACCGGATGGCCGCTCTTCCCAACCTCCTTGAGCAGATCAAAGTTCTGCATATTGCGGGCCCCGATCTGGATCATGTCGGCGTGGCGCATCACCGCATCGAGCTGCTCAATCCGCATGACCTCCGTCACCACCGGCAACCCCTGTGCCTGACCGGCACGCTGCAGCAATGCCAGTCCATCCAGCCCCAACCCCTGAAATGAATGGGGACCGGTGCGCGGCTTGAAGGCTCCGCCACGCAACATCTGTCCGCCACCGGCCTTGACCGCAACAGCCGCTGCCTGCATCTGTTCCTCGCTTTCGATGGAGCAGGGGCCGGCGATCATCACCGGAGACAATCCGTTACCAAAACGTACCCCGGCGACATCGACAACAGTCGCCTGAGGGTGAAAGTCACGTGAGGCCAGTTTGTAGGGCTTGCTGACATGAATGGTCTCGCGCACCCCCGGCAGGTTACGAATGGTGGAATCATCAACATACCCCTGGTTACCGAGGACGCCGATAGCGGTACGCAGACTGCCTGGTATCGGTTCGGCAATCAGCCCCATGGCTTTGACGGCAGCGACGACCTGGTCGATCTGTTCAGTCGTCGCGTGATGATGCATAACGATCAGCATAAACAGCTGTCCTTTCTTAATCAGGTTGGCAGGCAATCCCGCCGGGCTAAATACAATGCAATCCGCTCCAGAGCCTGATCCAGATCGTCCTGCGGACGGGTGTAGGAAAAACGCAGATATCCCTCTGCCCCGCCACCAAAATCAACTCCAGGAGTCACAGCAACACCGGTCTGTTCGAGGATATCAAGGGCCAGCCGCTGTGAATCTCTATCGATATGGCGAGCATCGACAAGCACATAGAATGCCCCCTGCGGTTCAAAATGGACACCGAAGCCGAGGCGGCGCAATCCTTTAATCAATTTAATGCGGCGCTGATTGTAGATATTACGCATTTGTTTGACTTCTGCCTGGCAGTCGCGCAGAGCCACAATCCCAGCTCGCTGAACAAAATGATTGGCACAGATCAAAAAATTCTGGTGGAGAATTTGTAAGCGCCGCATAACGTTCAGCGGCGCAATGAGAAAACCCAGGCGCCAACCAGTCATAGCATAGGCCTTGGAAAAACCACCGAGGACGAAAGCATCCTGCGTATGCTGGAGGATACTCTGCTCTTCACCGGCATAGGTCAGGCCGTGATAGATCTCATCAGAAATAATCGGTATCGGCAGCTCTGCCAGTGCGGCCAGATCCCGCGGAGATAATATTGACCCTGCCGGATTCGATGGGGAATTGATCAGCAGGCCACGGCTACGTTCCGACAGTAGCGACCTGACCTCCTCAACCCGTGGCTGAAACCCGTTTTCGGCAGCAGTATGTACAGTCGTCGGAATACCACCGGCAAACCTGACAAAACTCGGATAGCAGGCATAGCCGGGATCACTCATGATCAGCTCATCTCCTTCTTCCAGCAAGGCAGAAAAAAGAAGCAGCATCAACGGACTGGTTCCGGCAGACACCATAACCTGTTCCGGGACAATACTAACACCGTAGGTATCCAGGTAATGCCGGCAGATCTCCTCCCGGAGCTCGATCAGACCGAGGGAATGGGTGTAGGAGGTCGCCTGTTCTGACAGAGCCGCACCTGCTGCGTCGATAACGGCATTTGGCGTCGGAAAATCGGGTTCGCCGAGACACAGATAAATGATATCGCGCCCCTGTGCCTGCAGAACCTTGGCCCGCTCCATCAACTCCATGGCGAGAAAGGGTTCAATCTGACAGGCACGCCGAGACAGGGGGATTTCCATCGCAACCTCATTTTCAGATCCAGTATTAATGACTGTTTTACGGATCAAGCTTAATCCTCGCCTGCCCTGAATGCAACCCTTTTGCCAACAGAGTAAATTGCAAATCACATTGCATTGAGGTCGCACTGAAGGTAAAGTTAAGCTCTGGTTATACTCAGGAAAAACAATTGATGAAACATGCCTCTACATTTTTTATTATGCTGCTCCTGCTGGCCACGCCATATCTGTCTGTCCTCGTCAGCGCTTCTCCGCCACCGTCGCCGGACAATTCGGCAGCTCAGCTTATTGAATCACTGGGCTGTCGTGGATGTCACCAGATTCAGGGCTATGGAGGAAGTCTGGCTACCGACCTCACAGAGGTCGGCAGCCGCATGACCGTTACTGAAATAACCGCATTTTTGTCGGCCCACCCGCGCTCCGACGAAAACCATATGATGCCGAGTTATGCCACCCTGACTGCTGATGAAAGAGAAAAGCTCAGCACTTATCTCTACAGCCTGCGTTAACAAAGAATAGATACCATGTCCCAACGAATGACCCTGATCAACTCACCCGTATTTGTACCGGAAGCAAGTCTTAAAAAAACCGGGTGCTGTTCAGCACTGTTTCCCCACCAGCGCCCGCTGGAACTGGAAATCGGTTGCGGCATCGGCGACTTTCTTGTCCAGATCGCTGCCAACAAACCGGCGCACAACTTTCTTGCGGTCGATATTTTTAATCAGGGATGCCGTTCGACCTGTTCACGCGTCGAAGACTCCGGTCTTGAAAATATCCGCGTCATGCGGATAGAAGCCCGCTACCTGATGCACCAGTATCTGGGTCGTGACAGTTTGTGCGCCCTTTACGTTAATTGCCCGGACCCCTGGCCGAAAAAACGCCACCGCAAGCGGCGCCTGATCAATCGCGAGTTTCTCGATCTCGCCCTTTACTGTCTCGAAGATAATGGCGAATTCAATTTTACTACCGATTTCACCGATTACGGCAAAGAGGTTGCGGCCCTGCTCAGCAACGACCCGCGCTTTATCAATCTGAATGCAACTTCTTATACCAACGAATTAGGAGACTACCCGACATCCAAGTACATGCGTCGCTTTCTTGATCAGCGGCAGCCGATCTATCTGTGTCGCTACCGTAAAAAATCGGGGCAGAAAATCCCTCTGCCTGCTATCAGTAAAGGCTTTCGCATTCGCTGGCCACAGGAAGAAACATGAATTTTGTCACTGCCGAACTGCCCGGTATCGGCGGCAGCTACAAAGAAACTCCCGCCGATTTCGAAGTTGAGGAGCTACCCCTCTATCCCTGCTCCGGCATTGGTGAGCATCTGTACCTGTGGATTGAAAAAAGCGGCATCAGCACTTCTGAACTGATGAGCCGGCTGGCTCGTGGACTGCAGTTAAGTGAAAAAGAAATTGGTTACGCCGGGCTCAAAGACAGCCGCGCCCTGACCCGCCAGTGGCTCAGCGTACCGGCGACAAAACTGGCCAAGCTTGATCATCTGCTCCTGCATCATGCCCGCATTCTTGATGTTCAGCGCCACACCAACAAACTGCGCCTCGGCCACCTGGCGGGTAATCGCTTTTCCATCTGTGTGCGTAACCTGAAAGTCGATGCGGCAACCCGCGCCGAGGCGATTCTCGACAAACTGCATCTCTACGGAGTCCCCAACCGCTTCGGCGAACAACGCTACGGAGTGCTGGGAAATTCCGCCCGTTTAGGCCTCCTTCTGCTCCGCGCCGATGACGGGGAATTTTGCCGGGAACTGCTCGGTGACCCGCAAAAAATCAGTCACCCAGGATGGAAAAAGGCCGCGCTGGCTTATCGGCAACAGAACATCGAACAGGCCCTCAAGCAACTACCCGGCAGCATGCGTATCGAACAGCGATTTTTACGCGACCTGTTACGGGGGAAAACCCATGAGCAAGCAGTGTACGGTCTGCCAAAACAGCGGTTGCGTTTTTTTCTGTCGGCACTTCAATCCAGCTATTTTGACCAGCTCTTAGATCAACGGATCTTTGCTCTGGGAGAACTTAAAAACGGAGATATTGCCTATAAGCATGATAACGGCGCCTGCTTCCGGGTTAAAACTGCGACGGCAGAGCAACCCCGTGCCAACAACTTCGAAATCAGTCCGACGGCCCCCTTGTTCGGTTACAAGGTCATGCTCGCAGAGCAAGAACCGGGAATTGCAGAAAAAACCCTGCTGGCAAGGGAAAACCTCACCCTTGACAGTTGGAAGACTGGACATGGACTATCGATGCCGGGAGAACGGCGGCCACTGCGCGTTCCACTGGAATCACCAAAAATCACAACGGTGACCGACGACAGTCTGACTATTGAATTTTCTCTCCCTAAAGGCAGTTATGCCACCAGCGTACTGGCAGAGCTGATGAAATTTTCACCTGAATCGTCATGAGACAATCTTCCCGGTAGACAAAAGTAAAACAGCATTCTATACTTCCGCTCACAGTCATGGTATTTTTGTAAACTATCCGATAGTCGTTGACAGTTTTTTTGTGTGGGTCTAGAATCCTCAGGCTGTTTATACGCTGACGCAGAATAAAAACAGGGGTATCTAACCATGGTCAGAAAAGATAAATCGGAATATATCATCCAGGCAGTCTCCCATGCTCTTGATTTGCTTGAGCAGTTTCACGATGACGTCGATGAGCTCGGCGTAACGGAATTGAGCAAGCGCCTCAAACTGCATAAAAACAACGTCTTTCGCCTTCTGGCCACCCTCGAGTCACGTGGCTATATTGAACAGAACAAGGCAACTGAAAATTACCGACTCGGTCTCAAAGCCCTCGAACTGGGGCAGACGTTCATCAGGCAGATGGGGCTGTTGCGCCAGGCCAAGCCGATTCTCGAACGCATGGTCGAGCAGAGCAACGAAACCTCCTATGTTGTCATCTATAAAGACCATCACGTCGTCTATCTGGATGTAGTGGAAACCAACCTGACGGTGCGGGTTGTTTCGCGGGTCGGTTCACGTCTGCCCGCCTACTGCACCGCAGCCGGCAAAGTCCATCTGGCATTTATGACCGACGAAGAACTGGACGAACTGCTACCGCAGATCGAGTATGTTCAGCACACTTCGACAACCATAACCAGCCCGGAAGCCATGCGTAAAGAACTTCAGCGTATCCGCGAAGATGGCTACGCCTTCGACGATGAGGAGCTAGATCAGAGTGTTCGCTGTCTGGCCGCACCCATTCGTGATTATACCCGCCGCATTGTCGGAGCTATCAGCGTTTCCGGCCCGACCATGAGGGTGACCAATGAACGTATTCAGAGTGAGCTGACACCTCTGGTCCTTGACGCAGCAAGAGAGCTGTCAACCCGCCTGGGCTACCCGGCCTGATTTGTCTGACAACCCAAAATATCGAAAGGCTCCTTTTTGCAAGGGGCCTTTTTTGTGACAAAATGATCATGGACTGGATAGAAAAGGAAAGAAAGCGGGCCCACGCTGATGGTGTTTTCCATCCTGAAAGCTTTCCCTTTTTACTGACACCGGAAAAACCCAACGGCGAGGCAGTGGTTTTAATCCACGGATTCGGAGCAACGCCACGGTCCATCCTCCCTGTCGCCGAAGAGTTAAAAAAACATCAGTTTACCGTTATCGGCGTCAGGCTTCCGGGTCATGGGACCAGCCCGCAGGACCTGTTGAACCGCAAGGCGGTTGAATGGATGGAATGCGCCCGTTCTGCCTTTGACGAACTCGCCACCCGTGGCTTGAATGTCAGCGCCGGTGGTTTGAGTACCGGCGCGCTGATTGCCCTTACCCTGGCATCACAACGCCCGGTGAACAGACTCCTGCTATTTTCCCCTTTTCTCAGACTTCACCATCACCTTGCCCCCCTGGCGGGGTTTTTAAGCCTGTTCGTCCCTTACCAGCAACGAACGATTGACGATGCCGAGAAGGGCTTATACTACAGTCAACGCCCCCTTAAAGCGGTTGCCCAGATCAATCGTCTGCTCCGCGATATGCCAAGGATTCTACCACAGATCCAGGTGCCGACCCTTATTTTGACCTCCACCGGAGACACCACCATCGCCCGTGGAACAGCGGCCAAAATGTATCAACGCCTTGGCACTCCACACAAAACCATCCACACCTATGGTGACGATGTCCCCCACGTGATAACAACTGCAGAAAATCCGCAACTGGATGACGTATTGCGCAGAACGGTGGATTTCATGTCACAGCAATTTGATGGCTAACAAAATCACCATCAATACTGTCCTTACAACTCGAAAAGCAGTTCCCCCCTGAAAAATCGCAAGACAAAAACGAGATCAACAGGGCGATACAACTACATCGTGCCACCTGTTTGACTAACAGGGTTTTTGTTCAAATATTTTGCTTCTTCCATGTTTTTTGCGCCGTCCGTGGACTTAAAGGCAGTTTTGTAATTTCAGAATGGCTGCTGAATATCAACCAGTTGATGCCACAGGGCATCGAGCTGCTTACATGTTTTTTCCAGTGGGCCGGAATTATCGATCACAAAGTCAGCCCTGTCGACCTTGTCCTGTTGCGACATCTGGGCGTCGATACGCTGCTGTGCGCTCCGCCGGTCCAGCCCGTCGCGCGCCATCAGGCGGGCAAGCTGAACAGATGGTTTGATTTTCACCATCAGCACTTTATCCACCCGCTGTTCGGCACCCGCTTCATAAAGCAGTGGCGCTTCATAAACGATCAGGGAAGCCCTGCCGCGCAGTTCCTGCAACCGCTTCACCGATAGCGCCGCAATAGCCGGATGGATAATGGCGTTCAAGCGTTCACGAGCCGGAGGATCGGAGAAGATCCGGTGTCCGAGTCGTTCGCGGTTCAGGCTACCATCGGCCTGAAGAATATCAGCACCGAACGCGACAACCAGTTGCTTCAGCACCGGGCTACCCGGTTCCACCACCTCCCGCGCCAACTGATCGGCATCCACCACCACCGCTCCACGCCGCGCCAGTTCACGACAGACCGAGCTTTTGCCCGAGGCGATATTGCCTGTTACTCCAAGAATCACAACGGCTCCATTGACCCAATTTTACAGATTGACACAACGAGAAAAAGCAGTTATTCACGGAAAACTCGGGATACACGAAAAAAACTGAAAAACACACAATGTCATTGCCTAACTTATTTGGCAAATGACTGCTTTTCTTTAATAGTATGATTTCTGTGTCTTTTCGTGTTTTCCGTAGATCTGGAAGCCGCTTTCAGGATCATACCTATGCCAACTCATCAGAACCCTTTCAACCGCTGCAAACTGTGCCGACAGTACGGCTGCATCCCGACCTACCCTTTAAATGATGGAACTATCTACCGCTGCCCCCACTGCGATTTCCATTTCCTCAATCATCTTGACGGCAGCATGCCCGAGGAGAATAGCATCTTAAGTGCTGCCGGCCGTGGTTATATTGAGGCACGCATCGATGAGGGGGCACATCTGCAGCCATTGCGCCTGCGTCTGGTGCAGCAGCAGTGTTCGCTTGATGGCGCCATGACCCTTGATATCGGTGCCGGCCTCGGACAATTTATGCTGTTATTACAGCAACAGGGAGCAACAACCCGGGGAATCGAACCGAGCGGCCTGCGCCGGACCTACGCCCGTGATGCCTATGACCTGGAACTGTCTCCACACCTGGCAGACACAGACTACTGGCAGTCCGGTTATGTTGAGGCGTTTGACCTGATCACCCTGTGGGATGTAATTGAACACGTCGATGACCCACGCTCAACCCTCACTGCGGTGGCAGCCCTGCTCAAGCCCGGTGGCATGCTCTTTCTCGATACCCCCAACCGCGATGTTTTCAGCTACCGATTCAGCGAAACCATCTGCCGTTTGAGCAACGGCAAACTGCCATTTTTTCTGTCCCATTTTTATTCGACTATCCGCTACGGACACAAACAGATCTTCACCCCCCGCCAGATCACCGGACTCCTGCAGCAATGCGGTCTCACCCCCGACACTCTTGATCCCAGGGGACAAACCAAACGCGCTTTCGCGCGCAAAATCGTTCTCGCCGCTCGCAAGCCCTGACCCCGCTCCCGACTCCCCACTCCCCACAACCTACGTTCTCTCACTAGCTACCCGCGAAACCGCACTCTGCCACCCACGCAACAGTGCCGCGCGCGAATCTGAATCAATCTGCACGGTAAAGCGGGCAGCGCTCTGCCAATACTCAGCGGCCACCGTCAGGGATGGCAACAGGCCGAACTGCACTGCCGCCAGCCAGGCTGCGCCCAGAGCTGTGGTTTCGGTGTTGTGCGGTCGTTCCACCGGCATATCGAGGATATCGGCGAGAAACTGCAGAAACCAGTCATTCTCTGCCATTCCCCCATCAACCCGCAAAGTCCAGGAACCAGCGGCGACATCTTTCTTCATCGCTGTCATTAAATCGACGGTCTGATAACCCACCGATTCCAGTGTTGCCCGGGCTATTTCCGGTATCCCGGTATCACGTGTCAACCCGAAGATCGCTCCGCGCGCATGGGGGTCCCAGTGAGGCGCACCCAATCCGGTAAAAGCCGGTACCATATAAACCCCCCGATTGGTCGGAAGGGCGGCAACCAGACCTTCAATATCTCTGGTTTTTTTGATCAACTTCAGTCCGTCGCGCAGCCATTGAATCGCCGAACCGGCAACAAAGATCGACCCTTCAAGGGCATAGCTGGTCTCCCCTTTGACCCGGTAAGCGATGGTCGTCAAGAGCCGGTGACGGGATTGGCAAGGCTCCTTGCCGGTATTGAGCAGCATGAAACACCCGGTTCCATAGGTGCTCTTTATCATTCCGGCAACGATGCATCCCTGACCGATGGCTGCCGCCTGCTGATCTCCAGCAATACCCCCAATCGGCAACGCGGTACCGAACAGTTCCGGTTCGGTTTTTCCATAATCATCGGCGCAATCCTTCACTGTTGGGAGCAGAGTTGTCGGAATATCAAGCAACTTGAGCAGCTTTTCGTCCCATTGCAATTGATGGATATTGTACAGCATGGTGCGTGAGGCGTTGGTGACATCCGTGGCATGAACCTGACCACCGGTCAGGCGCCACAACAGGAAGGAATCAATCGTGCCGAAGGCCAGCTCTCCGGCTTCGGCACGCTTTCTCGCATCCGGCACACGGTCGAGAATCCAGCGCAATTTGGTAGCAGAAAAATAAGGATCGATCAACAGTCCCGTTGCCGCGGCAACCTGCGTCTCGTGGCCGGCGTGCCGCAGCTCATCACAGAAGTCGGCAGTGCGCCGATCCTGCCAGACAATGGCCCTGTAGATCGGCTCCGACGTGGTTCGATCCCAGACCACCGTCGTCTCACGCTGGTTGGTAATGCCGATACCGGCAACCTGAATTCCCTTTTTTGCCGCCTGGGCCAGCACTTGTCGACAGACATTTATCACCGCCTGCCAGATTTCCTCCGGGTCATGCTCGACCCAGCCATCTTCCGGATAGAACTGTTCAAGTTCCTGCTGGGCAACGATATCACAGTCGCCGGCAGCGGAAAAAAGCATCGCCCGGGTGCTGGTTGTTCCTTGATCAATAGCAAGAATATGATCTGCGGCCATCGTCACCTCCATCTTTTTCCCCTGACTGGAACTACCTGAAAGACATATCGGTACCCTGCGGGTCACCTGTTATTTGATCGTGAAAATCGTCCGGATTTTAGTGTAGTGTATAGTATTGAAGTTGACTGTGCACTATTCCCTGTCCATTCTTATGGCTATCCCTGCTTCAAGGCAAGGTGAAAAAATATTATGAAAAGAGAAGAAATACAGACAAGCCTGCAACAACATCCCCTTTATGATCTGATTATCGTCGGTGGTGGCGCCAGTGGTTGTGGCATTGCCCTTGATGCCGCCAGTCGTGGGCTGAAGGTCGCCCTGGTGGAAAAAAACGATTTTGCCGAAGGAACCAGCGGGCGCAGCACCAAATTGATTCATGGTGGCGTTCGCTATCTGGAAAAAGCGGTAAAAAAACTTGATCGCGGCCAGTACAATCTGGTCCGCGATGGACTACGCGAACGCGCCCTGCTGTTGCAGAACGCCCGCCACCTGTCTAATCGCCTGACTCTGGTTACTCCCATTTATAACTGGTCGGAAGTCCCTTATGTATTTGCCGGTTTGAAACTCTACGACCTGTTGTCCGGCAAAAACCATATCGGCCACAGCCGTCTGCTCAGTCGGACAGAAGCACTCAGGCGTTTTCCCATGCTCAAGGCAGATGGTCTCAAAGCCGGAGTCCAATACCATGACGGTCAGTTTCACGACGCGCGTATGAATCTTGCCATTGCCCTGACTGCGCAACAAGAGGGAGCGATCATCATTAACCATATGGCGTTGACCGGGCTCGCTAAATCGGACGGCATAATCGATGGCGTGAAACTCACCGATCAATTGACCCGGGAAACCCTGTCCTTATCATGCCGGGGGGTAATCAACGCTACTGGTCCTTTTGTTGATGAGATCAGAAAGCTGGATGACCCGCAGGCGAAAGCATTAATCACCACCAGCAGCGGTGTCCATATTATCCTCGATCAGCGCTTTGCACCGCCGGATACCGGTCTGATGATTCCTGAAACCGAGGATGGTCGAGTTCTTTTTATCCTTCCATGGGAAGGACACGCCCTGATCGGCACCACCGATGAACCCGCATCCTTGAGCGACCATCCACAGCCGTTGGGAACGGAAATCGATTATCTGCTGCGTCACGCCCGCAAATATTTTGACCTGAGTATCGGTCGCACTGACATCAAGGCCACCTGGTCGGGATTACGCCCACTGCTTGCCGACCCGGCGGCAAGTGACACGGCCGGCCTCGCCCGCGATCATATTCTTCATGCCAGTCCGTCAGGACTGATCACTCTGGCCGGAGGAAAATGGACCACCTACCGCAAAATGGCGCAGGATACTGTCGATTATGCCATTAATCGTTTTGCCCTGGTATCAGCGACAGCATCATGCCGGACCGCCCATCTGTCGCTGGTCGGTAGCAGCGATTTTGACCTGCTCGGCGGCACCGAACTGGCCGAACTTTTTGAGTTGGATGTAGAAACCGCAACCTATCTCAACCGCTGCTATGGCGACCAGGCCGATCAGCTTCTTGAACTGGGACGCAGCACCGACACCCTCCGTCCCCTGGTTGCCGCTCACCCCTGTCTGGAAGCGGAGGTTATTTATGCTGTACGTTTTGAACTGGCGCAGCGGGTCATGGATATCCTCGCCCGCCGCACCCATCTGGCCATCGTTGATACCCAGGCAGCGCGGACGGCGGCACCGCGCATCCTTGAGCTGATGGCGACAGAGCTGGGCTGGAACCAGCAGCGTTGTGACGAGGAAAGCCAGCGGACAACCCGGTTGCTGGATGATGGAATATAACTGCATCACCGGCACTTGAGGATCAGGACCCTTTTGTTATTCTTGAACTGTGACACTGAAGATCAGTTCGCTTCCGGAAGACAACAAGGAGAACCCATGGAACGCCGCAACGTCTACACTCAAAACCAACGCATAGCTTATTTTTCCATGGAAATCGGTTTGAATGCCGACATCCCCACCTACAGCGGTGGTCTTGGCGTTCTTGCCGGTGACACCATCAAGAGTGCTGCGGATCTCAACATCCCGCTGGTTGCCGTGACCCTGCTGTACCGTAAAGGCTATTTCCGCCAGGAATTTGACCATGCCGGCTGGCAGCATGAACACGATATAAACTGGACACCGAAACGCTATCTCGAGTTACTCCCCCAAAAGGCACTGGTCAGCATTGAGCAGCGTGATGTCAAGATCCAGGCATGGCTTTACCGAGTGAAAAGCCCTGCCGGTGGTGAAGTTCCGGTGCTGTTTCTCGATACCGATATCCCTGGCAATGACGATCAGGATCGCCACCTCACCGATCATCTTTATGGCGGTGATCAGAGTCTGCGTCTCAAGCAGGAAATCGTCCTCGGTATCGGCGGCGCCCGGATTTTGCAAGCGATGAATTTTTCCATCAAAAAGTACCACATGAATGAGGGACATGCGAGCCTGCTGACCCTGGAGTTGCTCAACCATACCCGTCAGAGCCTTGGCGATCATTCCGATGATTTCAGCGACATCAATATTCGCGAGGTCAGCGAACAGTGTGTTTTTACCACCCATACCCCGGTTCCGGCCGGCCATGACCGTTTCCCCTACGATCTGGTGGAAAAGATTATGCCGGGTGATATTCCCCTGGTCACGCTTAAGAAGTTTGCTGGCGAAGATGAACTCAATATGACCATGCTGGGGATGAACCTGAGCCGCTTCATCAACGGCGTTGCCAAGCGTCACGGAGAAATCTCCCAGGACATGTTCCCCGGCTTTCAGATTCATGCCATCACCAATGGTATTCATCCCTACACCTGGTGTTCTCCCTTCATGGTCAGGCTGTTCAATCACTACCTTCCCGGCTGGGCCAACGAACCGGAACTGCTGGTTCGGGTCGACACCATTCCTGACGATGAGATATGGGACGCGCACTGCGGCGCCAAGGCCCTGTTTTTTCAGTATATCCATGAGCAGACCGGCACCCTGCTAAATCCCGACCTGTTGACCATCGGTTTTGCCCGCCGCGCGGCCACCTACAAACGCGGCGACCTGATTTTCAGCAATCTGGAGCGCCTGCTCGATATGGGCGCCGGCAAACTCCAGTTCGTCTTCGGCGGCAAAGCCCACCCCCAGGACAATGAAGGGAAAAAGGTCATCCAACGCATTATCCAGCAGGCCGAACAGATGCATGGAAAAATCTCCCTGGTCTATCTCGAAAATTACAATATGGAAACCGCAGCCCAGTTTATTCCCGGCGTCGATTTGTGGCTCAACAACCCCGTGCGCCCCCTCGAAGCTTCCGGCACCAGCGGAATGAAAGCCGCCCTTAACGGCGTCCCCAACTTCAGCGTCCTCGATGGCTGGTGGATTGAAGGACATATTGAAGGAGTTACCGGCTGGGCCATCGGTCCGCAACCAAAAGATGTTGAAGATGATAACAGTCACGCCGACGAGGATCTGGAAGACATGTATGACAAACTCGAGCGGACGATCATCCCCCTGTACTACAACGACCGTAGCGGCTGGATCAAAGTCATGAAAAACGCCATCGGTAAAAACGCCTATTACTTCAATACCCATGTGATGATGAGACGCTATGTCACCGAGGCCTATATACATTAGCCATCATAACGAACAAAGAAACAATGTTGGGACAGTCGAAATCGAAATCGGGATCGAAATCGCTATCGCTATCGGGATCGAAAAGAAATGACACTTGGACACGAGAAGCTTGATTGCCACTGAACATTGCCGCAGGCAACAGCAAGAACGATTTCGATCCCGATAGCGATTTCGATTTGGACAAAGAACAACCTCGTTCTATATAATCACAGGAATCCCCCTTAATCAGGAGTATCTGATGTCGCTCAACCGAATCTTGCTACTGCTGGCAA
>SLDV01000060.1 GCA_007125165.1 Geobacteraceae bacterium
GCCGGAACGTAAAATCACCCTGAATCTGGCGGCGCCGATTTTCTTTGCTCCTGCCACCAACCGTGCCATCCAGGTGATCCTCGAAGGCACCGAGTACAGCCCGCGCACACCCCTGCCGGAGATAGAGGCTGCTCAAAAATAGAGAGAACAAATCACCACATCCTAACAAAAGGTCGCGGTAATCATGATTAGATTACCGCGACCTTTGTTGTTGAGCTTTGTCAGGGAGGCCGAGGCTCTCCATGGCCAGTAAGCGTACAGCAACTGTCATCTTATCAATATCCATAACGGTCATTGTTGATTTCCTCCCATTGTGCTGATGAAGGATTATCATAACCCCTAAGGATTTTTCGGGTAATGGTCTTTTTGTGTTTGATGTAGGGGCACAATTCATTGCGCCCCGGTGTTTCAACGACACCATTACAACCGAGCGTGATGAATCCCGCCCCTACCGCAAAACACACCAGAATTGATTGATTTTCCCGTAGGGGCACGGCGCGCCGTGCCCTTTATCACGTCGTTCTTCCCGCGCAGGCGGGAATCCAATAGGCTCGTTTCCTGCCACCAATCACATCATCATGCTGTCGTAGCAATCACCGTGTACGATTGATATAAGTGCGACTGGTGGAGAGAAAGTCCTCGGCCATTGCAAGAAATCTTTTTACGTCGCTCTCGCTGAATATCGCGAACTCTTTATAGTCAGACTCTTGACGGGCATCAAAAAGCCGTTGTACTGCTTTTGACGCACTTAAAGAGAGTTTTCCTGAATGGATAAATTCCTTGTTGAAGAGGGTGATGATGCCTGCATGTTTTGATGTGCGTACTGTTATGCTGTCGTGGATGAATAGGGCCAGCATGGTGTAGAAGGTAACGTTGTAACAGCGATTAACAATGGTGCGGTAACTGCCGCCACGCTCCAGCAGGATTCTCGCATCGGCAAAGGTTTCGTCAGCTTGCTGCAGACGATAGTTGATCAGTGGTTGATGTCATTCATACGGATAAACCCTCAGCGGCGATATTATTGATGATCGGAGCAGACCGCAGAGGTGATCGTTCCAGTTCTTCCCTTGCCACGATGAGGGGTGAAATAACCAGAGAGTTGTGATAGCCGATCTCCCAACAGATATCG
This sequence comes from Geobacteraceae bacterium, assembly GCA_007125165.1. Classification (GTDB taxonomy): domain Bacteria; phylum Desulfobacterota; class Desulfuromonadia; order Desulfuromonadales; family Geopsychrobacteraceae; genus Pelovirga. The sequence continues at coordinate 1,130 of SLDV01000060.1, forward strand.
TGAATCCCTTCTTTGACTGTAGATGTCAGAGACTCAACCTCGATAAAAATATCCATGTCGGAATCTTGCCCGGCGTTGCCTGTCGCCCGAGAACCAAACACGCGAAAATCCACGATATCAGCAATGTCGCTAATGCGTGACTTGAGCAGGCGAGCAATTAGCAGATCTTCTGAATTCATCAGACGTTCTCCAATCGCGAGGTAGTTGCTAACCCGTGGTGTTAATAGAATGTTATCATAACCCTGAAGGATTAACCGGGCAATGCTATTGTTGTGGGGGTGATGTAGGCGCGCAATTTATTGCGCCCAGGTGGTTCAACGGCACCATTACAATCGGGCGTGATGAATCCCGCCCCTACCCAAAAACATACCAAAATTGATTGATTTCCCCGTCAGGGGCACGGTGCGCCGTGCCCTTTCCCGTGCCCTGCCGAAGGATGGTCAGCAACAGGTTCGCTCACCAACACCAGTTAATTTCTTAAGTCCGTAAGCGTCTGGAATAGAAGCGGTTGTCCGATGTTATCAGTAGTTATCCGCGGCAAAAGATGAGATTTTAAAAGGTTCAATGGGCTTCAGACATAGATGATCTCTTTTTCTATGGTTTTGCGCGCTTCGCTTTTTAGGGAGCTTTCTATCCCAATGTCTACTTTTTTGCTGAAGGTTTCTTCCAGATGGCGTTTAAACGCCAGAAAGTTGTGCAAATTCTTTTGATCAGCGGCCATTTCGATGGCAATGTCTATGTCGCTGTCTTCTCTGGCTTCACCACGGGCATAACTTCCAAACAAGCCGATTTTAACGACCCCGAAACGTTGCGCCATTTCATCTTTATGGGCTGTCAAGAAATCGGTAATTTCTTCGGTTCTCATAGCCTGCTCTCCGTGGTGTTAATGGAATATTGATCATAACCCTGAAGGATTTTTCGGGCAATGTTATTGTTTTGATGTAGGGGTGGTTCGCGAACCGCCGGTTGTGCCTAAATATCCTTGATGGCAGTTAAAAAGAATGTGCCAGTACTATGACTTTTTGCTTTCTGCTCTTGAAAATGTTAGTTTTTACAAAGTTACCAATGTGTTACAGGACATTATTGCGGTTGAGGAGGCGCGAGCGTGAAGGGAAAATCCATATTGATTACTGGAGGTACGGGCTCCTTCGGGCAGAAGTTTGTCGAAACTTTGTTTTCGCGTCATTCTGATATGGAACGTGTAGTCATTTTTTCCCGCGATGAACTCAAGCAGTTCGAGATGGCGCAGATCTTTCCCAGAAACAAGTATCCGCAGATCCGTTTCTTTCTCGGAGATGTACGCGACAAGGACCGTGTCCGCCGTGCTCTGGAAGGGATCGACACGGTTGTACATGCAGCTGCCCTCAAGCAGGTACCGGCTGCTGAGTACAATCCTTTCGAGTTCATCAAGACCAACATTATCGGTGCCGAAAATGTCATCGAGGGTTGTCTTGATCAGGGGGTACGTCAGGTCGTTGCTTTGAGTACCGACAAGGCCGCCGCACCCATCAATCTTTACGGCGCAACCAAGTTGTGCTCCGATAAGCTCTTTGTTGCCGCCAACAACATGAAAGGCAAGCGCGACATCCGCTTTTCGGTGGTGCGTTACGGCAATGTTTTTGGGAGTCGCGGCAGTGTGATTCCCTTCTTTCTGAAAATGAAGCAGGCCGGTCGGTCGATCCCTGTCACCGATGAGCGCATGACCCGCTTCAGTATTACTCTGAAAGAAGGGGTTGATCTGGTGCTGAAAGCCCTCGATCTGATGAATGGTGGCGAGATTTTCGTGCCCCGGATTCCCAGCGTCCGTATCGTTGATCTGGCCGAAGCCATCGCACCGGGGGTAAGGCGGGAGATCGTCGGCATCCGCCCTGGAGAAAAAATTCACGAAGAAATGATCACCGAAACCGATGGTCCCAACACCATCGAGTATGCCGACTACTTCACCATCATGCCGTCGATGCCTACAGAAGTAAGTCACAAGAAAACCAAAGGAGAACCTGGTCGCCCCTGTCCAGTAGGCTTCAAGTATAACAGCGGAAACAATACTGACTGGCTGACGGTGGCGCAGATCCGTCAATTGATCGATGAGTTTGTGACGGAATATGGCTGCTGATTATCTCCCCTATGGTCGTCAGCTGGTGAGTGAGGAGGATATCGCTGCTGTTGTAGAGGTGCTGCGCTCCGACTGGTTGACCACCGGCCCCAAGGTCGCGGCATTCGAAAAAACGCTGGTTGATTATGTCGGCTGTCAATATGCCGTTGCTGTTTCCAGTGGCACTGCAGCCCTTCACGCTGCTTGCTACGCGGTCGGGATCACAGCGGGAGATGAGGTAATTGTTCCGGCCATCACCTTTGTCGCTACCGCCAATGCCGTGGTGTATTGTGGCGGAACCCCAGTTTTTGCCGATGTCGATCCTGATACGTTATTGGTGGATATGGTCGATATCGAGGCGAAGATTAGCCCGCGTACCAAGGCTATTATCGCTGTAGATTATGCCGGTCAGCCCTGCGACTATGATGTCTTGTGGCAACTCGCAAAGGTGTACAATCTTGTATTGATTGCTGATGCCAGCCACTCACTTGGTGCTACTTACAAGGGCAGGCGCTGTGGCAGCCTCGCCGATCTAACGGCCTTCAGCTTTCATCCGGTCAAACCCTTGACCACGGCTGAGGGGGGTGCCGTTTGTACCGATAATCAAGGTTACGCCGAAAGGCTACGCCGCTTTCGTAATCACGGCATCAGTTCCGATCATCAGCAACGCCGTGACTGGCGCTACGAAATGTCTGATCTTGGTTTTAACTACCGGCTTTCCGACATCCAGTGTGCCTTGGGGATCAGCCAGCTCAAAAAGCTTGATAAGCAGATCGCCCGTCGTCAATCACTCGCTGCAACCTATTGCCACCACTTTACCGACAGTAAAACCATCCACCCCTTGCAGACCCTGTCCGATGTTGATCATGGCTATCATCTGTTTGTCGTCAAGGTGCCGGCAGACAAGAGGGAATATATCTATCATCAATTGCGCCGACAGAATATCGGAGCCAATGTCCACTACATGCCGGTCTACCTCCACCCCTACTATCGCTCAACATTTAATTATCAACCCGGACTCTGTCCGTGTGCCGAACAAGTCTACGAAGAGATTCTCTCGTTGCCCCTTTTCCCGGCGATGACTGAAGGGGATGTCCAGCGGGTAGTGAGAGCGCTAAACGGGATACTTGTGTCGCGTCATTAGCCTTTTCAACTGACAAATTTGGCTTTGTTTTTGCTTTAGTTAATTGGCTGCTTGCTGAAGTCATTTTTTTGGCATTTGTGGCCACCCTTTACCTGTCCGAGACTCTTGAGGGGAAGTAATGAACAATCTATCAGGAAACAGTTTGGGCGTATTTTTAAGCAACCGTTTTGGTGAACGATATCTGTACGAAGTCAATCGCAGTGCGTTCGACCAGGTGGGCGCTCAAGCACTGTTCAAGCAGCGCTATGAGGACATATTTCTGCATACAGATAGACTCCGCATCATTGTCGGTACCGACTCAGGATTACTGCCCAACTATGTTGCTCAACAGAAAATGCCAAAAGGGTGCCGTTACCTGTTTGTCGAGCTGGACGATGTTTTTGAACAATTACAGGTCAATGGCGTTCTAGCAGGGTTACCCGAGAATATCGCCGCAGTAACGCAAGAAAGGTTTTGGGAAAAAGCCGAAGAATTTAAAATAACAAACTATTTCTACCACGATGCCGTTGAATTTCGCGAGTCGATTGGCGCCATTGATGCCTATTTACCGGAATATCGAAATTTGTCTGCGCAAATAGAGACGGCGATCAAAAACAAGGCCTACGAACTCTGGGTAGATATTAATTCACGGATTTTTATTGAACGACAGATTGAGAATGTTTCCGAAAATCGTACCCCGGCCGCTCACTTAAAAGGACTATTCAAAGGTAAAACAGCAGTGGTACTCGGTGGTGGCCCTTCCCTGGATGAATTTTTGCCCTGGATAAAAGCGAATCGCGACCGAATAGCAATCTTTGCTGCCTCACGGGTGTCCCTCAGATTATATGAATACGGACTTTCGCCTCATTTCATTGTCAGTGTTGACCCTCAGCAAGTCAACTACAGTATCAGCCGCGAGATGATGCTTTTTTCTGATGACATTCTTTTTATTCACACCAACTATGTCATGCCCAGGCTACCCGCCTATTGGCGTGGGCGCAGTGTTTATCTGGAATCACGCTTCCCCTGGCAATCATCCATGAACGAGGAGAACCTGGTCGGGTGGAGGCCCACTGTCACTAACTGTGCAATCGGTGTTGCTGTTGATATGGGGTTTGAGCAGGTTTTGCTGATGGGTGTCGATTTATGCTTCGATGCTAATGGCGCGACACATGCTGCTGGAAGTAACGAACAAAAAATGGGGCCAAAGCTTGATCAGACCCTTGTAGTAGAAACAAATTGCGGTGGCTTGGCAGAGACCAGCCCGGATTATTACAGTGCCATATCTTATTTGAGTCGTCAGGCTCAAATCGCAAGAGAGCGGGGTTGTCGGCTGATTAATCCAGCGTCAGGCGCGGCGAAAATCGCCCACGTTGATTTTTTTCCGGTTTTTATTAATTCTATGGATGCTAACCCCGTTGAGCGGGCGTTAACCGCTTTACCACCTGAAAATGCGTTGTCACGACAGCAAGATTCGCTAAAGGTTTTGGAAGAATTACAGAAGGTTCGAAGCAAGCTAAATGAAATTGTCAAGTTGAGCCGCGCAGCGTTGCAACACAATAAGAAGCTGTTTTTGCCCAAAAATCAAATAAACAGCCATGCAAAAATGAAAATGGACAATATAGAAAAGCGGTTAAATAACGAATTTCAGGATATGGCGCGACTGATAAAGGTCTATGGTATCCAGGACTTTCTGAAAACTACCCGAGTTGATGAATGGTCAACCCTGGATGGGGCTGAAATAGAGCAAACCGGCGAACTCTATTATCAGGCTTACAAAGAGAGTGCTGAATCATTGCTTGATCTGCTTAATAAGGCAATCAAAAGGGTGCAGTCTCGCTATGAGGAAGATGCTGCTACCCCCGATGTCAATGAAATTATTGAACAGTATAAAGAGGATCAACAATCTTTCCGTGTTGCAGTGCTTAAGTATCGTAATCCATACCTGGAGGACAGAATATCGCCGCAAGAGTGGTTTCGCGTGCAATCGCTGATGGAAAAAGCGAACGTGAGTTTCAGTGACCGACTAAACAATCCTGAAAATAATCAATTGGTTCTCCGCGATCTTTCTGGAGTGCGTGCAAAGGCTTTGAATCTTTTCAAATCTCAGGACAACCAGGGGCTGGAACGACTCCGATCGGGGTTGATAACTCACCCCGATCATCAGGTAGCCGGCGATCTATTATCACTGGTAAACGGTTATCTTGGCGAAGTTGCCGGTGATCGGGAAGCGGCTCTGTCTTTCTATCAGAACCTGATTGGTGAAGAATTTACCCCCCTGGCGGAAGAAGCATTGCGGCGTGTCGCTGTCATCAGTCTTGATCAGCAGCAGATCGATATGGCACTGTTGGCACTGGAATGTTTAAGTAACGCATCACTCAATTATAAGCCGAAATATGCTGATCTATTGGCGGCATTGGATCAGCGTCAGTTGGCTGCTGATGTTTTTACTGACTACCTCGAAAAGACTCCCTCAGATTTGAATGTTTTGCTCAAGCTTGGCATTAATTATCAGAAAATGGGAGAAGCGAATGCTGCAGATACCGTTTTCGGCCTGATTCTTGAGCAAGACCCTGAAAATGCTTCGGCGCGAGAGTTGTTGCAAAACCATTCAAGAAAAACAAAAAAGTGACTGTCTGCTCATGTCAGAACCATTGCAGTTCACATTTCTGTTGGTTTACTGGTATTCAATCCCCAATCGCTCACGTTGATAGCTGCCGTCCTGCACCCGCCGGCACCATTCGAGGTTGTTCAGGTACCATTCGACGGTTTTACGCAGGCCCGATTCTGCCTTCACCTTTTTCTTAACCTGCCGTAGAACGTTGGCCGCCTTTTGTCTTCTCTATCTAGGAATCTTTCATAGCGAGGAATATCCCTTGTCTCATGGAATTCTATATCAAAATAATCGCCAAATAATTCAATAATAGTTTGAAGTCCGTAAATAGGCGATGGTTCGCAAAGTGTTTTCGTTTCATGAATATCTACAACAAGAACAAAAAGTCCGTTGCGTTTCAAGACCCTCCTGATCTCGTTTGAAGCTTGAAAGATATCGTCAACATGATCCAGTGCATTTCTTGAAACGATTA
>SLDV01000147.1 GCA_007125165.1 Geobacteraceae bacterium
TTTCAGCGGAATCAGCCCCTGGTCATGATACATGCAGATGACCGCATCAGCGCTATTCTCGTGGACGGCGAAGTGGAACAGGGTGTCGGCACTGTGTGGGCCGGCGGCGGCGATTCCTTCAGCTTGCGCGGCAGCAATGGCGGGCGCGATCAGGCGCTGTTCCTCATCACCAAACAGACCATTCTCACCGGCATGGGGATTCAGGGCGAGAACCGCCAGGCGCGGTTTGGTCAGGGCAAAATGATTCTGCAGGGCGCTATGGGTAATGCGCAGGGTGGTAAGAATCGCCTCAACAGAGAGCTGTTGTGCCACCGCCGCCAAGGGCAGATGGGTGGTCACCAGACAGACCCTGAGGTTGGTACCGGCGAGCATCATTACCACCTGTTTGACTCCGCAGCGATCGGCGAGAAGTTCCGTATGACCGGGAAAATGGTATCCAGCGGCATTGATCGCTTTTTTATTGATCGGACAGGTAACCATGCCGTGGGCGCTACCGTCCAGGCACTGGCGTACTGCCCTGTCGATATAGTCAGCCATGGCCCGCCCGCAGGCGTCATCAGGCTGTCCGTAGACCAGATCGGACGGATTTAACTGCGAGCCGGCTTCTACTTCCAGGGTTCTGCCATTGACATCCAGTTGACAGATCGACCCCGCAGCAGTTTTCACTTTGGCATTGACATTAAATATGCGTCCGGACCGCTGAAGAACCTCAATGTCGCCTATGACACGCACCCGGCGCGGCAGGGAGTCAATATCGCCGTCAAGCAGCGCTTTAACTATCAATTCCGGACCGATCCCGGTCGGGTCGCCCATGGTGAGTAAAAGTGGTTTCATGCGGTTGTCCCTTGCCCTGAGTCGCTGTGCAATAGACCAATATAGCGGAAGCGCCGGAGAGGAAACAAGGCTTGATGCAGAAAAGCCGTTTGGGGTCAGTATCTCGGTTCGGAACGTTCAAGGCGGGTGATCGCCAGTTGCATAAAGCTGTTGGCGTTTGTCGGTTCCTTTACAGTCGGGGCAACGATAGCCCATGTCCAGGGGATCCGTTGTTCCGGGAAGGTATCGCGCAGACTGGCGATCACTCGATCGAGCAGTTCCGCTGCGCGATCGCTCGGGGTTTCCGGCAGCAGAATGGCCAGGCGCTGGCGTTGGTAGCGGCAGAGCAGATCGGATGATCTGATCTGGCTCTTGATCGCCCGGCTGACCCTTACCAGGAAAGGCTCAAGAAGTTCTTCGTCGATGCCATGGCGACGGGTCAATTGCGGTTCAATAAGCAACAGGCTGACCGGGCGTCCGGTCAAGCTGCTGCGAGAGAGTTCCTTGTCGAGGAAGATGTCGAAATAAAAGCGGCTGTAAATTTTATGTTCTGTCTCAACTTGATGATTAAGACCGCTACCAGCCGGTGGAGCGCTTTGCAGTGGGCACTGCAGGAGGGATTCAATAACATCGGCCAGATTATCTGAATCCGTATCTTTTTCAAGATAACAGCTTCCTGCCGGCAGGCGCAGACGCACTGCGGATTTTTCGCTGGTAAGGCAGAGCAGGCGGCAACTTCCGCTGCGGACCAGCCCAGCCCAGGGCGGGAGTTCTTTTGCCGGTGATTCGAGTTCACAACAGACCAGGTCAGCCGAGGTGGTTTTGACCAGTTTTGTTAACTCTTCCACTGTCGAACAGAAATAAAGGCGCTCAAAAATATTCAGAACGCTGATCCGTTGCGCAAGTTGTTGTCGGCGCGTTTCGTCTGAACCGAAAATAATGGTAGATCGCGACATAAGAGAGATTCCTGCCTGTCAGCTTACAGGCGTCGATCGATATAGGCGTTAGCGCGCAGCTCTTCTTGCCACTGGGCGAAGCGGGTTTCTGTTTTTTCACGCCGCAGCTGTTCTTCAATGCTGCGTCTGGCGCGCTCAAAGGCCAACTCCTCTCCCGAGCGACGTTCATTGACGATAAACAGGTGGAGCTGCTGATTGAATTCCGTCGGGACGCTAACGTCACCGCTCGAAAGATCCTCAAGGGCCTGTTGCAGAGGGGCTGCCAGGTCGCTCAGCACCAGTTCGCCCATAATGCCGCCGGCGGCCAGATCTTCTACTTCGTTAAAAACATCGTCGAACCTGTCGCCATCAACGAGGCGTTGGCGGCTCTTGTCGGCCTGCTCCTGGATGCGGGCAAAAGAATCACTGGAGCGATCCGTTGGCAAAGGGAAGCTGATCCGGCTGACGTGAAGTCGTGGCATGGTATCGAACTGGTCAATATTTTCTTCAAAATACCGGCGCACCTCAGCGCTGGTAACCTGAGCCCGGTAATTCACTTCCTGAGCCATCAGTCTGTAGCGCAGAATGTCGTCACGTATCTGCTCACGATAGGATTCAAGCGTTAAGCCCTCCGCTTCCAGGGCAGTCTCCAGACCCGGGCGATCAAGGTTGTTGCTGACCATGACGTCTTCAACAGCGGCGTCGATTTCCTGTTCAGTGACGCGCAGACCGAGTTCCCGGCTGCGTTGTTGCAGTAGCAGGTCGCTGATCATTTGCTCCAGCACTTCCTGTCTTATTTGCATCATTTCCGCGTCGGTAGGAGCGCTGGTAAGATTCTGCTGAGAAAGGAGTGATTCAAGGGTCCGCTCAAGCTGGTAGGTGGTGATGATCTCAGCGTTGACAACGGCAGCGATGCCGGTAATGGTTTTTGTTGTGGCACTGCCTGTGGTTGCCGGCAGCAGTATAAGCAGGAACAAAATAATATGTTTCATCGTCAGTTTTCCTTACATCGTTTTTTCTACCGAGGACTGTTTTGGCAGGATCTGCTGCCAGTCAATCCGGATAGCGGTATTGTTACGTAGATTGTTGATCCATTGCTGAAAAAGGGCTTCTTCCTGTTTATCGTAGAGGTACTCTTTAATTTCATCCTTGACCGCGGCAAAGGGGCGTAGCCCGGCATTGCGTCGGCGATCCACCAGTAGCAGGTGAAATCCGTAAGGGCTTGCCACCGGATCACTGACCTGACGCAAAGGCAGTGAAAAAATCACTTCATCAAATTCCGGGGGTAGCTGCCCCGCAGAAAAATAGCCCAGGCTCCCTCCGTCCTCACGATCAGGGGAGATGGAGTATTTTTCAGCTAGGGTGGCGAAATCTGCACCATCCTGCAAGCGTTTTTTTATTTCCAGAGCCGCCTCTCTGGAGGCAAAAAGCATCTGATGGACACGCACTTCCGCCGGACGGCGGAAATCCTCCCTGTGGTTGCGGTAATAGGCCTCAATTTGAGCTTCTGTAATGTCGATCTGCGGAGCAACGACAGTTTCCGTGAGTTTGGCAACAAGCAGTTGAAAAGTCAGTATGTCACGCCACAGCTCCGGATTTTTTACTGATTCTTTCAAGTCCAGTTCAAAGTCCGCATGACTCTGAACACCACGGATCCCGGCCAGAGCTGCATCAAATTCATCGGGAGACAGGCGGATATCGAGCCGGGCGGCTTCGGCAAGAATCAACTCACGATCAACCAGTTGAGTAATCAACTGCTGCTGCAGAAGAAGTTTTTCCTGGGGTGACAGTTCGTCGATATCTGGATAGTTCATCCGCATGTGATGGTTGAATTGTCCCAGATTCAGGCTGCGCTCACCGACCATGATCAGGGGCGTGGAGGAAGGTAATGCCTGCTGCTGTTGTGTTGCTACAGTCGAAGAGCTTTCCTGGCAGGCAAGCAGAACGAGAGTGATGATCAGAGTCAGCAGGCAACGAAGAAGTCCGGACAGTTTATCCTCCGTGGGCACTTGTTTTAATGGTTTAAACTAGCACGAATCATTATTAAAATCAGTCCTTTTGTTACAAATTTACCCAGTGGGCAGCGGCTCACAGGAGCGGTTGCAGCTCCTTGCGGGTGCGAATCAGCAGTTCGGTCGGACCCTGTCGGCCGATGTCGATGGAGAGACGGTAATCGCTGCCGAGGCGGTAGCGCTCCGACTGTTCGGTAACCAGATAGCGAATCTGCTCGGGAGAGACGGGAGTGGCAGCATGAAACAGCAGAGACAGGCGCCTGCCGTCATATTCGAGCAGTTCTATCCATAAGCGCTTGAGCAGTACGCGGATGCGCATGATTCCGAAAAGGGTCTCGGCGGCAGAGGGGAGTTCGCCAAAGCGATCACGCAGTTCATCAAGCAGATCGAAGAGCATATCTTCCTCTTCGACTGCTGCCATGCGCTGATACAGTTGCAGCCGCTGGTTGGGATCGGGCACATAGGTTTCCGGCAGATACGCGGACAGGCCGAGGCGAATTTCCGGGTCAATTCGCTCCTGGCGCTCGTTGCCGCGCAGGCGGTCGATCGTTTCCTCAAGCAGTTCGGTGTACATCTCGAAGCCGATGGCGGCGATCGGTCCTGACTGTTTGCCGCCGAGGAGGTCGCCGGCGCCGCGTAATTCGAGGTCGTGGCTGGCAATGCGGAAGCCGGCTCCGAGTTCGGTCAGTTCTTGCAGAATTCGCAGCCGTTCACGGGCCTCGCGGGTCAGGGCCGCTTCTCCGGGAATCAGCAGATAAGCGTAGGCGCGACGATCGCTGCGACCAACCCGCCCGCGCAGTTGATAGAGTTGGGAAAGCCCGAAATGATCGGCATGATTAATGATCATCGTGTTGGCGCGGGGAATATCGAGGCCGTTTTCGATGATGGTAGAAGCCAGCAGAAGATTGGTCTTGCCGCTGACAAAATCAAGCATCACCTGTTCCAGTTCTTTTTCCGCCATCTGTCCATGGCCGACGGCGATAGAGGCTTCGGGAACAATCCGGCGCAATTGTTCCGCCATCGCGGCAATGGTCTGTACCCGATTATGAACGAAATAGACCTGCCCGCCCCGGCGCAGCTCGCGCAGGATCGCCTGGCGGATCAGGTTTTCATCAAAACGGGTTACATAGGTGCGGATGGCCAGGCGGTCAACTGGTGCAGTATCAATGACCGACAGATCGCGTAGCCCACTCAAGCTCATGTGCAGGGTCCGGGGGATGGGGGTGGCGGTCAGGGTCAGAATATCGACCTCGGCGCGCAGTTGTTTGAGTTTCTCCTTGTGGGCGACGCCAAAACGCTGCTCTTCGTCAACGATCAGCAGGCCAAGATCGTTGAAACGGACATCGCGCTGCAACAGGCGGTGAGTGCCGATGAGAATGTCAACCTTGCCGGCGGCCACCGCCTCGAGGGTATGGCGATTCCGGGCCGCGGTTCTGAAGCGGGAAAGCATATCAACCCGGATCGGAAAATCTTCCAGTCGCTGACAAAAGCTTTCCCAGTGCTGGCGGGCGAGAACCGTTGTCGGGACCAACACGGCAACCTGTTTGTTGTCCAGTACGGCCTTGACTGCAGCGCGCATGGCGACTTCGGTTTTGCCGTAGCCGACGTCACCACAAACCAGGCGATCCATCGGTTTGGGCGACTGCATGTCGTTGAGAGTATCTTTGATTGCCTGCAACTGATCGATTGTCTCTTCGTGGGGAAAGGTCGCTTCAAATTCGCGAAACAGAGTGTCCGGTGGTGAAAAGGCAAACCCCTGGCGCAGTTCCCTTTTGGCATAAAGCTCAAGAAGTTGGCGGGCCAGCTCCTCCACCGCCGCGCGCGCCCTGATTTTAGCTTTTTCCCATCCCTGCCCGCCCATTTTGTCGAGCCTCGGGGATTGCCCTTCAGCACTGATATATTTCTGGATTTTTCCGATTCGTTCTATCGGCAGATAAAGGGTGTCGCTGCCGGCATACTGGAGGTGGAGGAAGTCTCCTTCAATTTCGTCGGTTTGCAGATGGATCAGACCACAGTAGCGCCCTACTCCGTGATCAGTGTGAACGATGTAATCATTTTCCTTGAGCTCGGCCAGGCTGCTCAGCAACTGGCGAGCGCGACCTGTTCCGGTCTGGCGACGATGACTGCGGCGACCAAAAATATCTTCCTCACTGATAACGGCGAGTTTGTCATCAGGGAGATAGAAGCCGGCGCTGATGGTGCCAATGATCAGGCGCGTTTGGCCGGGCAGAAGACCGTCGAAGTGCTGTTTTTGGTCGATCTCAATCCTGATGTCATGCCCGTCAAGCAATTCCTGCAGACGCTCAGCCTGGCTCTGCTGGCGACAGACGAGCAGGGTGCGCCAGTTGTCGTGCCGGGTCTGACGCAGACGTTCGAGCAACGGTTCAAGGCCATCCTGACTGCTGGTGGGCTTCGCGCGCAGGTTATCGTTACCGAAACAGTTGAAAAAAAAGCGCTGTCGCTGATCTTCAAGTTGGAGCAGGTGGAGTTGCGCCAGCTCGATCCGCGTTGGAGAATCCAACAGCCGACTGATTTCATCCGGCTCAAGATAGAGGGACTGGCGAGCTGCGTGGGGTGCCCGCTTTTCCACCATGCGCTCTTCGCCATCGCGGATATCCTGCTGAAACTGATCACTTTCGCGTTCCAATGCCGGAGGATCGAGGAGAATCAGGCGGTGATTGTCGAAATAAGAACTGATCGGATCCAGCTCCGGATAGTTCAGTGGGAGCAGAAAGGCGCGACCGGGCGAGAGGATTCCTTCCCGCAATTCGGTCATGATCGCCTCCCGTTCAGCCCGTGGTATCGAGAGTTCATCGCAGCGCATTTTTAGTTTTTGCGCCAGGGTTTCGAGGAAAGGGCCATGCAGAATGATCTCCCGCGCCGGTATGAGAGTGACTGCTTCCAGGGTAGTTTTTTCCGAACGTTGGGTCGCGGGGTCAAAGGGGCGGATTTTTTCAACATAGTCCCCGTAAAAATCGATGCGGACCGGGGTTAGGCCATCGACGGGGAAAATATCAATCAGATCACCGCGTACGGCAAAAGTGCCACGATCCTCAACCAGAGAAACCGGCTGGTAGCCAAGTTGAAGCAAGGAGTCCAGCAGGGGCTGGCGCGGATACTCCTCGTCTGCCAGCAGAGGCACCAGCACCTGACCAAGAACCTGGCGCGGCATAACTTTCTGTATCAATGATTTTACCGGCAGCACCAGGGCCTTGAGCTTACGAGCTTCCAGAGCCGCCAGGGTTGTCAGTCGTATGGCTTCAAGCTCCGGGTGCGGAGTCAAGGCGTCATAGGGGTTCATCTCCCAGTGGGGTAGCAGGCCGATCTGATCAGGATGAGGGTGAAAGAAGCACAGGTCAGTGACCATCTGGCGAGCCTGCTCCTGGGTCGGACAGACGATAACAGCAAGTCCTTGCTGTTCATTCAGCAGTCGGGCCAGTAACAGGGCATCGGCGCTGTCCCGCAGTCCAACAATATCGATGATCCGGGTCTGGTCGATGGTGGCATCAAGACAGGAGCGCAAGGTGGCATGGCGGATCTGGGACGATTCAGTCTGGGTCATTATGGGGTGTCATCCAAAAAGGAACGGGCGTACCAATGGTACGCCCGAACGGCTTTTTCTCATCGGTTAGCGCGCTCAGTCGCGGGGAACGGCCAGCATTCTTTCCAGGGCAGTCAACGCTTTAAGCCGGACCGGTTCCGGAACAGTGATGCGCGGTTCCAGGGTTTCAAGGCTGTTAAGGATATCTTCCAGGCTGGTCAGTTTCATATTGGGGCAGATCAGTCCACGGCTGGGAATAATGAAGTTTTTGTCCGGGTTCTCTTTGCGCAGGCGCCACAGGATCCCTTCCTCGGTGCCGACGATGAAGGTTGTCGCCGGATTATTGCGGGCGAACTCATACATACCGCTGGTTGAGCAGATATGATCCGCCAGTTCGAGAATTTCCGGACGGCATTCGGGGTGGGCCATAAACAGGGCGCCGGGATTGTCCGCCTTGGCCTGGATGATTTCTTCGGTTTTGAGGCGATCATGGGTCGGGCAATAGCCTTCCCAGAAGATATAGTCTTTTTCCGGCACCCGGCGGGCAATGTAGCGGCCGAGGTTACGATCAGGCACCATCAACAGCTTTTTCGCCGCCAGGGAACGGGTGACGCTGATAGCGTTGGAGCTGGTGCAGCAGATGTCGCTCTCGGCCTTGACGGCGGCACTGGAGTTGACGTAGGTGACCACCGTGGCGTCAGGGTGCTGCTCCTTGAGTTTTCTCAGTCCTTCTGCGGTGACCATGTCGGCCATGGGGCAGCCGGAGTCGGGGCGCGGCAGCAGAACCGTTTTATTCGGAGCAAGGATGGCGGCGCTTTCGGCCATGAAATGAACACCACAGAAGACAATTACCTCACAGTCGGTTTTCGCCGCTTCCATTGACAGGGCCAGTGAGTCGCCGGTGATGTCGGCAACTTCCTGTACCTCATCACGTTGATAATTATGAGCGATCAGGAGCGCGTTGCGCTCACGGGCCAGCTTGCGGATCTGTTGTTGTAAAGCATCTTGATTCATTATCTTTTTACCTTTTTCAAAGGGCGAAAATGAACCGGATAGTAGATCAAAACCCCTGATATGTCAATCGTTTCACCTCCCCGCTCGGCGCTTGACAGGTGGGGCACAAGGGGATATTCTCGCTTGAATGCCGGCTTTGTCAAGCGTCCGGCTTCGGTTCTTTTCCTTTGATAACAGTAACCTGTACTGCTTCATTAGAAATGTGCAGCGGCGCAGCGATGAAAGGTCGACAGATATGTTCGGAATCGGCATGACAGAAATGATGCTTATCGCCGCTCTGGCGCTGGTCGTGCTGGGTCCGAAAAAACTTCCGGACCTGGCGCGCTCCATCGGCAAGGGGTTTGCTGAATTCAAGCGAGCGACCAATGAGCTGAAATCTGCTATCGATCTGGAAACGGACAAAGAAGAGGAGCTTTACAAGGCAGAACTACGGGAAAAGTATAAGGAAAAGGCCGCCAGGTTAAGAGAGCAAAAGGCTGCCGAGGTGGCGACGGCAACTGCTGAAGCGGAGGAACAGGAGGAACAGGAGGAGGGATCGTCTGTCGGGGTGTTGCCGGAGTTTGATGCCGGGGGCGGACCGCAATCTGATGATAGGGAGAAAACACCCCATGGTTGAGGGAATGGCGATCACGGACCACTTGTCTGAACTCAGAAAGCGCCTGATGTATGCCGCGATTTCATGGCTGGTGGCATTTCTCGGTTGTTATGCTTTTGGTGAGAGACTTTTTGAGGAAATCGCACAGCCGGTCCGTAATGCCTTGCCGGAGGGAAGTTCGCTGGTCTTTATCAGTGCCACGGAGCCGTTTTTCACCATTCTCAAGGTGTCTGCTCTGGCCGGACTGGTGGTCGCCTTTCCGGTAATTCTGTGGCAGTTATGGATGTTTGTGGCGCCGGGTCTTTACGGGCATGAAAAGCGCTTTGCCATTCCATTTGTCCTGGTCAGTTCCCTGTGTTTCGGTTTGGGCACCTATTTTGGTTTTTCTCTGGTTTTCCCGGAGATTTTTTCTTTTCTGGTGAATTTCGGTACCTCTGTCAGTGGCGTCGAAGCGATGCTTTCCATGGGGGCTTATCTGACCCTGGCGACACGATTGCTGATTGCTTTCGGCCTGGTGTTTGAGTTGCCCATTGTCATTTTCTTTCTTGCCCGCATGGGGGTTGTTGACCACATCTGGCTGGCAAAAAATCGCAAATATTCTCTTCTTGCTGCCTTTGTCATTGGGGCCACCCTGACCCCTCCCGACCTGATCTCTCAGGTCTCCATCGCGGTTCCCTTTGTTGTCCTTTACGAGGTCGGAATTGTCGTTGCGCGTTTTTTCGGCAAGAAAAAAGAAGTTGACGAACCTCTTGACGATGAGGCGGCAGCGGAATCTGATTAGTTCCGTCATTATAAAAGTCAATTTGCCACCAACTCTCCAAGTATACTCAGGCTGGTAGCGATGTTCATGAATCTGTTACAGGTGGATAATCCGCGATGCGTCTGACTATCAAAATTACTCTGGCGACCCTTCTTGGCGTGGTGCTGATCTTTTCCGTTTACAGCTATCTGTCGATTCAGCGCGAACGTGAGCAGATCAAGCGTAACCTCAGCCGTGAGGCGCGTCATATCGGTGAAAGCCTGCGGGTTATCGTGACGGAGCTGTGGCAGCAGCGCGGGGAAGACGAAGCCCTGGATTTTCTGGTGCGTGCCAACCAGGGATATTCAGAAACCCTGGTGCGCTGGGTCTGGGTCGTCGAAAACCCTCCAGCTCATTACAAGCCCCGTGTTCCCCTCTCCCATCTGGACAGACTGCGTTTTGAAGAAACAGTAACACTGATGGCGGCATCAGATGAGGGGCATGATTTTCTTTTGACCTATCTGCCGGTGTTAACCCCCTCCGGACGTATTGGTGCTATTGAGCTGATGGAATCGATGGAGGAGATGCATGACTATGTTCAGGAGAGTCTGCGTCGATCTGCCATTGTTGTTGGTGCCCTGGTTGTGTCGGGACTGGCCCTGATGACAGTGCTCGGCAGTATCTGGGTTGGTCGGCCTATGCGGAAACTGCGGGCTCAGGCTGAGCGGATAGGAACGGGCGATTTTTCTACCAGCATCAATCTTTCCGGCAGTGATGAGCTGGCCGAGCTGTCGAACACTATAGAGCGCATGCGCGGACAATTAGCACAGGCCCGTGATGCCGAGCAGGCGGCCAACGCTGCCAAGATCGAGGCGCTGGAAAAACTGCGTCACACGGAGCGGCTGGCAACCCTCGGGCAGTTATCGGCGGGAATGGCTCATGAGCTGGGTACGCCCCTGAATGTTATTGCCGGGCGGGCCAAGTTGATCAGCCGCGAAGGGATGGCAGCGGAAGACATCAGTCGCTCGGCTACCATTATTCATGATCAGGCGCAACGGATGACGGGTATCATGCGGCAACTGTTAAGTTTTGCCCGCCGCGGTGAAGCACGCAAGCAGCGGATTGATCTGAATCTGGTAATGCGCGCTGTGCTCCCCCTGTTGGAGCCGACCCTGCACAAACAGAATGTCGACCTGCAGCTCGACGAGACACCACATGAGTTGAGTGTCTGTGCCGATTCTGCACAGTTGCAGCAGGTGTTGCTGAATCTTATTCTTAACGGCATTCATGCTATGCCGGATGGCGGCAAGATCACCCTGTCCGGCTTTCCGGCTGTTGACGTTTCTGTTCCGGAGGAAGTGGAGAGTCCTGATCAGTCATGGATCTGTCTGCAGGTGACCGATGAGGGGACCGGAATAGAACCGGAAGTACAAAAGCGGATGTTTGACCCTTTCTTTACTACCAAGGAGGTTGGACAGGGGACCGGTCTGGGGTTATCTATAGCTTATGGGATTATTCAGGAACACGGCGGCTGGATCGATGTCGAGAGTGTTCCCGATAAAGGCAGCAACTTCCGCATCTATTTGCCGAGTACCTGTCGGGGAGAGGTAGCATGAGCTTGGCAAGCCTTCCCGGTCGCATTCTTGTCGTTGACGATGACCCGGCCCTCTGTGACCTTCTGTGCGAAGATCTGCAGCATCGTGGTCATCAGGTCTGGTCGGCTCTCAGGGTGACGACGGCCCGCAAGTTGCTGCAACAGCAGGAGATCGACATCGTCCTGACCGACCTTAACCTGCCGGAAGTGAGCGGGATCGATTTGTGTGCCGAGCTGCACCAGCAACGCCCTGATCTGCCGGTGATCATCATGACCGCTTTTGGCAGTCTCGATACGGCCATCGCGGCACTGCGAGCCGGCGCCTACGACTTTGTTACCAAGCCGGTAGATCTCGATCTGCTCAGCATTTCTCTCGATCGTGGCTTGCAGCATCGTCGTCTGCAGGAGACGGTGCGCCTGCTCAAAGACCAGGTTCGCCGCCAGCAACCGGACGACGAATTGCTGGGTGAAAGTCCGGCCATGGTCAAACTCAGACAGCAGATTGCCCGGATTGCCGGTCTTGACAGCTCGGTTCTTCTGGCCGGAGAAAGCGGCACCGGCAAGGAACTGGTAGCGCGTTCCCTGCATCGTCAGAGTCATCGCTGTGACGGCCCTTTTGTTGCCATCAACTGCGCAGCGTTGCCGGAAAATCTGCTGGAAAGCGAGCTTTTCGGGCATGTGCGCGGGGCCTTTACCGACGCGCGTGAGGCACGTAAGGGTTTGTTTGTCGAAGCCTCCGGCGGGACCCTGCTCCTTGATGAAATTGCTGAACTCCCCCTGTCTCTGCAACCGAAATTATTGCGTGTGCTTGAAGATCACCGCGTCCGACCGCTGGGAGGCAGTGCAGAAATCGGTTGCGATGTCAGGTTGATCGCCGCCAGTCACCATGATCTGGGGGAGGCCGTTGCGGCAGGGCGTTTTCGTAGTGACCTCTACTATCGGCTCAATGTGATCCAGATCGAGTTGCCACCGCTTCGGCATCGTGGAGATGATATTCTGCTGCTGGCGATGAAGTTTATTCAACAGATCAGCCGGCGTTTCAACAAGTCGGTCGCGGGGCTGGCGCAACCGGCAGCGGCTTGTCTGCTGGCCTATTCATGGCCCGGCAACGTGCGGGAACTGCGTAATAGCATTGAACGGGCTGTCGCCCTGACCCTTCATGACACCATTACTGTCGAGGACCTTCCCGACACTGTTCGCCACCCCACCGGTGTTCCACCGGTACCTGCCAACCTGTTCAACGGACAGACAATTTTGACCCTTGAAGAGATGGAACAGCGCTACATCAGTCAGGTGTTGCAACAACTGGATGGCAACCGAACGCTGGCAGCGCGTCTGCTCGGTGTTGATCGCAAAACCCTCTATCGAAAACTCAAAGAGCGTTAGTCCTCGCCCCCCCCCACTTGCGGGGCAATATGCCCCGCAGGGGCGTTCTGCCTCGTTTCAGTCGTGCCTGCTCCTTGTCATTATGCTTTTCGCAGCGGTCCTTTAGTCGTCATTCCGAAATGATTCTAGTCGGGAATCTAGACCTTAAGCGTTTGAAAATACAGCCTCTTCGGTAGAGGCATTCGAGGATGAGACGCTTTTTGCGAAAGGCGCAAGGGCCAATTTTTTCTTTGGCACAGTGCTTGCTTTTACTATAAGTCAATGGGCACTTGTTTTTTTATTTTCGGAGAAGCCACTGAAAGAAAAGATGATAGAAGCTGTCTGCCTTGACCTGACACCTAAAATTCTGCTCGCTGAAGATGACCCTGAGTTGCGTGAGCTACTTGCTCTGGTGCTGGAGAGCGCCGGTTACCAGGTGTCTCAATGTAGTGATGGTGAGCAGTTGTTGGCCAGGCTCGAGGAGTGTGAACCCTGTCATCTGGTGATCAGTGACATTCACATGCCCGGATTAAGTGGTCTTGAAGTTCTTGCCCGACGGCAAGGGCGTTTTCAGCAGATTCCTTTTATCTGTATGACGGCCTTTGGAGATGCCCGGACGCATAATAAAGCACGACGTCTGGGAGCTGTTGCTACCATTGACAAGCCTTTTGATCTGGACGAGATGATTGCGCTGGCCGGGCATGTTTGTCTCCGGAACGACCAACATTGAAGGAGTCGATCATGACACGTCATAGTTTTTTTGGATTCTTATTCCTGCTGCTGTCGTTGCTGGTGTTGGGGAGCCCGGCTCTGCTGGCTCAGGACACCGGGCTGGAGAGTCTGCGGGAAACCGGCAAGGCGTTTCGCAGTGTGGCGCGTGATGTGTCCCCGGCGGTTGTCTATATTCAGGTAGAGCAGGAGGTTCAGGCCCGTAGCCGCGATCCATGGACGAACCCCTTTGAAGGGAGCCCCTTCGGCGAAGAGTTTTTCCGTCGTTTTTTTGGCGAGCCGCCTCGTGGTGAAGCTCCCGATCGTCCCCCGCGTCGGGCCACTGGTCAGGGTTCGGGCTTTCTGATCTCAGCCGATGGTTACATCATGACCAATAATCATGTTGTCGGTGATGCAGACAAGATTACTGTCCAGTTTCAGGATGGCCGGGAATTCGAAGCCGAGTTGGTTGGTGCTGATCCTCCCACAGATGTCGCCCTGATCAGAATTGACGCCAGGGAGGAGCTTCCCTTCATCAAACTGGGTGATTCGGACCGTCTGGAGGTCGGCGACTGGGTTCTGGCTTTCGGCAACCCCTTTGGTCTGTCCCACACCATGACCGCCGGAATTGTCAGTGCCAAAGGGCGCAGTGGTATCGGCCTGACCGATTACGAAAACTTCATTCAGACTGATGCTGCCATCAATCCCGGAAATTCCGGTGGTCCGCTGGTCAATCTTGACGGCGAAGCGGTCGGCATGAACACCGCCATCTTCAGTCGCAGTGGCGGTTACATGGGCATCGGTTTTGCCATACCCATCAACATGGCCAAAAATATTTATCTGCAACTGGCCGAACATGGCAAGGTCACCCGTGGCCGTATTGGCGTATACATTCAGGATTTGACCCGCGAACTGGCAGAATCTTTTGACATCGATCAACGTCAGGGAATCCTGGTGTCGCAGGTGATGGAAGGCTCGGCAGCCGAAAAAGGCGGCCTCAAGCAGGGGGATGTTATCCTCAAGCTCAACGGCGAGTCGGTCGATAACGTTGCCTCTTTCCGCAACCAGATTGCCCTGACCCGCCCCGGCACTACCATCGAACTGGAGATTCTGCGCGAAGGCAGACTGCGCAAACACAGAATCGTGGTTGACGCCATGGATGCTGAGACCGCTGCCCGTGGTGATGTCCCGGCCACTGCGCCGGACACCAACGAACTGCCTCAACTGGGGTTGCGTCTGCAGAAGTTGACCCCGGAACTGGCTGATCAATTTGGTTACCAGCCTGATAGCGGCGTTCTGGTGGCAGCGGTTGAGCCCGGCTCTGTCGCGGCACGGGCAGGAATAGACAGCGGCGCCCTGATCGAAGAAGTGAATCGCGTTGATGTCAATGATCCCGAACAGGTGATCTCACTGGTGTCAGAAAGTCAGAGAGATACGGTTCTGCTGCTGGTCAGACAGGGGGGCGCCAGTCGTTATATCGCTTTAAGATTCAGATAAGAAGACAGCGACCAACCACCGCTCTGCTCAGCAATGGTTGGTCGCCCATACTTTCAATGAGCGTTACCTCCTACGTTCATTTTGGGGAATCAGCAGGATTCCCCTTTTTTTTATCCAAAATCTGCGCTAAAAGCAGTTAGACTGAAGTTTGTATCAATCGGGGGGATTCGCAAGAATCCTGTTCAGGTCCATTCAAGGTGACAGGAGCCTGCCAATGAAATTCAAAGTGTTTGTGTTTTTTATTCTGCTCGCCCTGGTTCTGGTTTTTGTCTATCAGAACAGCACGCCGGTTGCTCTTCAGTTTGTCCAGTGGGAGTACCCGGTTCCCCTTGCCTTGTTGCTTCTGTCTGTTCTTGCCGGGGGAACTCTGCTGGGAATAATGACGGTACTGAGACGCCAGTCCTATAATAAAAAGAAAAAGGCTGAAAAAGAATCAGCTCACCAGCAGCAACCGGAAGCAACGGCAGCAACCAGCAGCGCAGAGAATGACCAGGGGCCTGAACACCAGGCCAGGACCGCCGAAACAGTCGAGCAGACTACAACTCAATTAACAGGAGAAGATCATGGGGCGGACAATTATGATCACCGGAGCGACAGCAGGGTTTGGTAGTGCCTGCGCGCGCCTGTTTGCCGAACAGGGCTGGAGGCTCATACTTACGGGGCGGCGTACCGAGCGGCTGCAGGCGTTAGAGCAGGAACTGGGCGACGCAGTGATTGCCGCACTGACTCTGGATGTGCGTGACCGTGAAGAGGTATTCAATCAGTTTGCCGATCTGCCACCGGTCGATGTGCTGCTCAACAACGCCGGTCTGGCTCTGGGGATGGAACCGGCCTGGGATGTGGACATTGACGACTGGGACACGATGATTGATACCAACATCAAGGGGTTAACCTACTGTACCCGAGCCCTGTTGCCGGGCATGGTTGAGCGTAACAGCGGACACCTGATCAATATCGGTTCAACCGCCGGCAGTTGGCCTTATCCCGGCGGCAATGTCTATGGCGGCACCAAGGCTTTTGTCGAGCAGTTCAGCCGTAACCTGAGAGCTGATTTGCATGGAACCGCTGTGCGCGTAACCTACGTTGCTCCGGGGATGGCCGAAAGTGAATTTTCCGAGGTTCGTTTCAAGGGCGACAGAGAAAAGGCGGCACAGGTATATCGCGGCACCCAACCCTTGAAACCGGAAGATATTGCCGAAACAGTTTATTGGGTTGCTGGCCGGCCCGCCCATGTGAACATCAATGCCATAGAGCTGATGCCGGTCAGTCAGGCCTGGAACGCTCTGGCTGTGCATCGCGAATAAAAAAGTCCTAAAGCAGATCCGGTCAGCCGTCGACAGGTAACTGGAAGGGCAGTGTTTTCTTACTGCTTCAGCAGACCAGCAAAAGCGACGGGAGATGAAAGGCCATGGCAAATCTACGCATCAGCGATACCCAGGGTTATCTGCTCTACCGTGAAGTAGAGCCGGTGCAGCCATATCCGCGAATCGACCCCCAGCAGCCCCAGGATGAGAGCCCTCGAAGCCAGGATGAGTCACGTGCGAAGAAGGAGGAGTTAGCTCGCCGCCGGTTCGTTGCCATGCGTGGTCTTATCGATGGGTTGAAAAATGTCGGTCGGATTGAGCGCATTGATTATAATGCGCTTGTCAACGAATTGATCAACAAAGGTGTTGGTGTTGTTGAGCAGGAGTTGCTTGATCTGTTGCGTGCCCATCAGATTCCATCTGCAGGTCTGACCCATCTGGCGGAGCAGGTCCGTGACCGGATAACCAGTCCCGACGTGACTTTCGGTCCGTTGCTGACAGCGGATCACAACTTCCTTCCCCATTACAGCAAGGGGCTGTCTGAGGTTCAGTTGTGCTATCGTGACCTCGAGTTACTGCCGGGTCAGGAGGGGCCGCTGCTGATTGAAGCGATCGTCGGAGACGGTCGGTACTCTTGTGCTACCAGATATCTGCAGATTGAGTTTCGTCCCCAGGTCAGAATTCAGTACGATTCCGCTCTGGAGGTTGACATCCGGATCCTTGTCGGAGTTGGTGAAGTAGACGAGGAAAGTCGTCGGGCCATTCTTTTTCAGCGATCTGCCGGGGTTTTTGCCCTTTATACAGACAAGCAGATCAGTCTGTCGATATGAGCATTCCTTTTTTGAGAATCCGGTAATCTGCCTGGTTTTAGTAAAGGGTATAAATCTTTTTACCAGCCGTTCACTGCACTTACTAGAGTCATAGGGAACGTTGAGAAACACTGGTTTTTTATGCATTTTCCAGGGCCCTCAAGTGACTCAGTGGTGAATTTAGAATAACTGGAACGGCTGACCATTCAGCTTGATTTCCCCATCATCATAAGAGACCAGCAAGCGGAACCTGTCCCCTTCCAGTCGACTTAAAAAGCCGAGCTGGGCCAACCCGCCAAAGATCATTCTGAACTCTTCCTCTTTCGCTGCAAGATTGCCGACAGTCCCTGAAAAAAGCTGATTGATATGTGCAAGAATCTGAACGTCAAAATCCGCCTGGAGGCTGATATGGATCTGCTCAAGCAGCTCCTCCAGAGTGATATCTGTCGGTCCCGCCGCTAGGATTGCCTTCCCCTCGCCCCGCAGATGACCATCAGTTGTTGCCAGAGAAAGCTCCTCCAGAGAAAGGGTCAGCCCGGATGCCAGCAGGGTGTTGGTAAGGGGCAGGATAAACAGGTCTGTTACGTCATCACCGGTGACAGTAGCGGTGTTTATCCGACTGCGGAGATTGTTTCCGGCTGCCACAAAAACCTCAATGACTTGCGCATCGATATCCCTCAGCTCAAGGACCATTCGGCCATTTTGAAAAATATTGTCATTAGCCTTGAGGCGGGCAAACGAGATCTCCGAACGAGCCAAATAGTGTCGGGAGGCATCAAAGAGATTGTTGCCGAGCATGTTAAGGCCTTCAACAACCAGTGGTCTGCCAGCGGTTTTTTCCAGAGAAATACTGTTGATGCGGGTACGGTTATGGCCCAGGGGAAAATGATCAAGATTCGTCATGTCCGCAGAGGAGTGGAAGCCGGAAATCAGAATGCTGCTGTGCTCGTCAACAACGAGCCTGAGTTGATCCAGAGTCACATCCCAGGATCCTTCCGTGGCAGTTGCGTTCACCCGCCCTTCAGCCGCAATCCGATCAACCACCAATGTCTGGCCTAAATCGCTTTCAAACGCCAGTTGCGGCATCGACATCCTGCTTCGCGCGGCTCCGGTGGGACCGACATCAGTGACAATACGCAGGCCGTCGAGCAGCGACGTGGAGTCGGTTGCTGCTACGGGGGTGGTGATGATAGTGACTCCCCAGACATAGTGACGGATCAGGTGGTGGAAGTCGTAGTGACCTATATCCTTGATATCTACTGTCGTGATTGCTTCGGCGGTAAAAAAACCGCGGTTGTAGCTGACCAGGTCAGTGGAGGTAATGGGCGGTGCTACCTGGTTGGAACGTTCCACCCACTGGGAGAAATATTCTTCGGCCTTGATACTGACATACCAGGTCAGGGCGAAGAGGATCACCAGGGTGAAGATCAGCGTCGGAGTGAGCAGTTTTTTCCACATGGAGGAATCCTTGTTATTCAGTAATAGTTCGAGATCCTTACGACCAGCTATAATCTGGAGCCTGCGACTTCGCGCAGGATGGCACAGAGACAGGAACAGACATGCAGAGCAGGTACCCGCTGTCATTCTGCGCAAAGCGAAGCGCAGTCGCAGAATCCATTGTTAAATCACCGGCGCAGATAGCTTGAGGCTTTTTGCCCCAGAGCCTTCCAGGTGCCTAGTAGCCCCAGTATCATGGTCAAGGCAATCCCCGTCAACAGGGTTAACAGAACCGCCATTCCCTGTAACCGAAAATCGCTGTTGAGGGGCCCTTCCAGTATGGCGAAGGCCGCCAGAGTGCCGATGAGCAGACTCACCCCGCCGGTGATCAGGCCCAGGACAAGAAATTCAGTCGCAAATACGCGTAGAATATCGCGGCGAGTCGAGCCGCATACCTTGTAAATAACAGCATCGCGGATACGCCGATGCTGATCGGCAGAGATCGCGCCAACCAGTACCAGAAAGCCGGTCAGCAGGGTTATTGTCGCCATTCCTTTGAAGGCCCAGCCGATATGTTCGAGGGTGCGCGCGACATTGGCGAGGATCTCACGGACGGATACCGCTGAGACGTTGGGGAAGGTGCTGGTGATCTGACGATAAAGCTCCTCTTCCTGTTCCGCCGGCAAGTGCGCAGCGGCGAGGAAGCTGTGGGGGGCCTGTTCCAGGGTGCCCGGTGCGAAGATCAGGGCGAAGTTAAGCTCCAGAGATGACCAGTCAACAACGCGCAGGTTGGCAATTTCCGCTGTGATGGTGCGACCGAGAATACTGACACTGATGGTGTCACCAACGCTGACGCCGAACCCTTCCGCCAGATCGCTGGTGATGGAGAGCAGCGGCGGCCCTTGATAATCATTCGGCCACCAGTTGCCGGCAGCCAGACGGGTATCGGCAGGCATTGCGGCAGCATAGCTGAAAAAGCGGTCACCACGAATCGCCCAGCGTACAGACGGATCAATGGTCCGCTCTGTCGCCGCGTCGCCGGCAATGGCAGTGATGCGGCCGCGCAGGGTCGGGGACGCTTCAAAGGTGACATCCTGCGAGTAGTCGGTGAGCAATGTTCTGAATGGCTCTATCTGTTGGGGTTGCAGGTCAAAAAAGAAAAAGGTCGGGGCTTTTTCCGGCAGGGTGGTGGTAACCAGGCTGTTGAGGTTGCCCTGAATCTGCACGATCAGCACCAGCACGGTCAGGCCAATCCCTAAAGAAAAGACGATGTTGCCGGCCGGTGAACCGGGGCTTTTCAGGCTGGTCAGGGCCAGCCGCAACAGCGGCTGTGACGGTCGCGGAACCATCCGTGTGAGCTTGATGACCAGGGCAGCGAGAAAATGAAAAAGAATAAAACAGATGGCGGCACCGCTGATAAACCAGGAGGCCAGGCGCTGATCGGCGCTGCTGAGCAGGGCAACGGTGATGAGCAGGGTGGCGGTAATGGTCATGGCGATGCGCACAGCGGTACCACTGGTTTTCTTGCGCGTTTCAACGTAGCCACGAAATAACAGGGCCGGTGGGATGCGACAAGCGGTGCCAAGATCCTTAAGGGAAAACAGCAGCGCCGTCAGTAGGCCGAAAATAGCGGCGACAAACCAGACGTTAGGAAACAGATCTGTTGCCAGCGGGAATGGCAGGGCATTGCCCAGCGTGGTGCTGAGCAGCCAGGGGATAGCTGCGCCACAGATCAGCCCGGCAAGGGTGGCGAGGGCGCCAAGAAAAAGAACTTGCAGTAGATAGGTGGTAAAAATCAGGGCACGGGATGCACCCAGAGATTTCATCGTGGCAATGTGGTTTACCTTGCCGCCCAGATAGCCGCGCACCGCGCCGGTAACGCCCAAGCCTCCGAGGAGCAGGGCGCAGAGGCCAAGAAGGGTGAGGTTGGTTTCCATGCGATCGAGAAAATCACTGATGCGTGGCGAGGCCTCACGCCAGGTACGGATACGCCAGCCGGCATCAGGAAAACGCTCTTCCAGATCACGTCGGAAGTCGTCAACGAGTTCCCGGTCGGGCAGTTTCAGGCGATAATCGTAGTCGACCAGACTGCCCGGTTGTACCAGTCCGGTTTGCTGCAGCGCAGCCTGATCAATCATCACCCGGGGACCGAGGGTAAAGGCGCGGAAGCTGCGATCCGGTTCGTTGACCAGGCGGGCGCGGATCTGGAATTGGGTTGATCCGAGTTGCATGAGGTCGCCAACAGCCAGATCAAAACGGTCAAGAAATGCCGATTCAACCAGGGCGCCGGGCAGATCATCGCGCTGGGCAAAAGCCTGGTCAAGGGGTTGCGGGGGGTCGAGCAGGAGTTGCCCATAGAGGGGGTAAAGGTCATCCACCGCTTTGAGTTCGACCAGCCCGCGCTGTTGCGACTCAAGCGCCAGAGCCATGGTCCGTAGTTCGAGAGTGGTGGAAACAGTGGCTGTCCGTTTCAGAAATTCAAGCTGTTCATGTTCCATTGGGCGATGGGCGAGGCTCAGCTCCATGTCGCCGCCGAGCAGGGCGCCGGCATCATCAAGCAGACCCGAACGGGCTGCGGCACTGAAGTTGCCGATGGCGGCGACAGCAAAAACTCCGAGAAACAGACAGGTGACAAACACCCCGAAACCGCGCAGCCCGTTACGCAGTTCGCGGCGCATGAGTCTGAATGATTGGCTCAGCACAGACATCATGAGGATGTTCCTGAGGCCGTGTCGAGTTGGCCGTCGGCAATGCGGATGGTGCGTCCACAGCGGTCAGCCAGAGCGGCGTCATGGGTGATGAGTACCAGAGAGGTGCCCTGTTCCTGCTGCAGGGAAAAAAGTAGATCCATCACCATCTTTCCGGTCTCGCGATCGAGATTACCGGTCGGTTCGTCAGCGAGAATCAGGGCCGGCTTGGTAACAAAGGCGCGTGCCAGAGCCACCCGCTGCTGTTCGCCGCCGGACAGTTCACCGGGAAAGTGGCCACTGCGCTGCGCCAGTCCGGTTGCTTTCAGGGCTGCCGCTGCGCGTTCCAGCGCCGTATCGTCGCCGGCAAACTCCAGGGGCAGGGCAACATTCTCCAGTGCTGTCATGGTGGGGATCAGGTGAAACGACTGAAAAACAATACCGACATGGGCGCGGCGAAAACGCGCCAGGGCGTCTTCATCAAGTCCGCTAAGGGTGGTATCGGCGACCCTGATGGTCCCGCTGGTGGCCGGTTCGAGCCCGGCCAGGGCCATCAACAGGGTGGTTTTTCCGGCCCCGGAAGGGCCGACAATACTGATGGTTTCCCCCGCCTCCACGCGGAGATCAATACCACGGAGGATATTGACCGGCCCGGCGCCACCGACTAGACTCAAGTGGAGATTATTAATTTCAATGATAGGATCAGGCATGAAAACTCCTGTTTACTGGTTATTGGTGGCGTTATTGTCAGCACCCTTTTCCCTTGCCGCCGCAGAGCCGGCCACTATTTTGGTGCTGGGTGACAGCCTGACGGCCGGTTATGGCCTGGCCGAAGAAGAGGCTTTCCCGGCACAACTTGAGCAGGCGCTTTTTGCCGCAGGCATCGGGGTACGGGTGATTAACGCCGGCATTTCCGGCGATACCAGCGCCGGGGGTGCTGCGCGTCTGGAATGGAGTCTGGCCGATCACCCTGACCTGGTCATCCTCGCTCTGGGTGCCAACGATGCCCTGCGGGGGTTAAGCCCGGACCAGACCCGAATTAACCTTGCTGCGATTATCACGCGCCTGCAAGAGCGGCAGATCGATGTGTTATTGGCCGGTATGCTGGCTCCACGCAACATGGGCGAGGACTATTATAACAGTTTTGATAAAATCTATCCGGAATTGGCTCAGGAATTTGCCATCCCCCTCTACCCTTTTTTTCTCGAAGGGGTGGCCGGCAAGCCGGAACTTAATCTTGCCGATGGAATTCACCCGAATCCTGCAGGAGTCCGAGTTATGGTGGAGGGGATATTGCCGTTGGTGTTGGAGGAATTGGTATCCCTTTAACACGACCAGATTCAAGATTTCGGTTGACAGTGATCAACATGACTGCCAATTTGCGGGTCCTGATTACTCAGTGCCTCTATTGTTCATGATTATTGACCAGGAGACTTCCCATGCACATTTTTACCGACGGCTTTACCAGTGTATCCCTGTCCAACGGCAACCTGCGTGTCAAGCTGGCGCAGAACGGGCCCGACAATGAGCCGGTCGAGGTGGCAACTTTGATCGTTCCGGTGGCGACGGCGCCGAGTTTTGTCAACGGCCTGGCCAACGCCCTGCAGCAACTTGAAGAGCAGATCAAGGCCAAGCAATCCGAGATGGTGGTTGAGGGGACCAAGCCGAACTGATCGTTTTTAGTCCACGGAAA
>SLDV01000042.1 GCA_007125165.1 Geobacteraceae bacterium
CCTTGATAATTTCCACATTGTTTTCAATACCACAAAAATCCTTGAGCAGTTGCTTGGCCTTACCGGTTAAAAAGATTTTCATGTTGGGATTGCGGGCATGGAAAACTGGTAGCCAACTGGTGTGGTCCGGTTCCATGTGGTTAAGAATCAGATAGTCAATATCTTTGGCACTGATGCCGATAGAGTCCATTTCCGCATCGAAATCAGCGGGCTTGTCACCGACATCTTCAAGCAGGTCGATCAGCGCTGTTTTCTCCCCCTGCACCACGTACGAATTAATGGAGATGCCGTTGGGCATCGGCCACATCCCCTCAAAGAGCTTGTAGCTTTCGAGATTGACCGGTAAACAGAAAATACCTTCGGTAATTTTCACAGCTTTCATTTTTTTTTCACCCTCTTTTCTTTAAGATAAATTCTTATATTCTCAGCAGAAAGATACACCGAAACGGAAACTATGACCAGTATTGTCGTATAGAGAAATGTGTTTTATTTGTGATGATTGCAGCACGGCAGGGTACGGCGTTGTGAAAATTGTTGGTTGGGTTGCTTGGGTGCTGGCAACGGTTGAGCAGGGGGCCGGCTACAGTCCGGACCCCTGAGATCTGACTACAAAAACGCTACCGCTGCTTTGGCCACTGACAGCAGTTGCTGTGGCAGGACACCCAGCAAGATGATGGCGAGAATTAAACCCAGGCCCAGCACTTTGCTGCTGACGTTGATGGCAACAGGCGAGCTGTCGGCGTCAGCACTGGTCAGGTAGGCAGCGCGAACGATTTTGAGATAAAAGAAAATCGATATGGCGGCGTTGATCAGCCCCAGTACAACCAGACCGTAGAGCCCCTGCTGAAAGGCGGCAGTAAAAAGAACGAATTTGCCGGTAAAGCCGATGGTTGGTGGAATGCCGGCGAGGCTGAACACGCCCGCTGCCAGTACGAAAGCGAGTAGCGGTGAGCGACGATAAAGCCCCTTCAAATCATCCAGATTAAGATTGCGATTATCGGAGCTGACGTGATAGAGCACAAAAAAGCAGGCAAGGTTCATCAGCAGGTAGCCGACAGCATAGTAAATGGCAGCCGCCTGTCCGAGGGCGGTTCCGGCTATGATTCCGAGCATGATGTAGCCGGCATGGGCAACGCTCGAGTAGGCCAGCAGGCGTTTAATATCATTCTGCACCAGGGCTGACAGGTTACCGAGGGTCATGGAAGCGACGGCCAGGATTCCCAGTGCCCAACTAAGCTGGTTGATATCAACTCCGGCCAGGCTGACCAGACGCAGCAGCAGAATCACTGCACCGATTTTAGGCAGAGTGGCAATAAAGGTGGAGGTCTCGTTGGCCGCCCCCTGATAGACATCGGGAGTCCAGAAGTGCATGGGAAACAGGGCGAGCTTGTAGAAAAATCCGCACAACAGCAGGATCATTCCTACCAGAGCCAGTGGCTGTGAGCTAATCAATGCAGGCAGCAGGGGAGCCAGCTCGGCGAGGTACGTGGTACCGGAAAGGCCAAAAATATAGCTCATGCCGAACAGACTTAAGCCCGAAGCCGCGGCGCCGAACAGCACGTATTTGATACTGGCTTCATATTGCTGGCGGCCTGAAAATGGCTGGCGGAAAGGAATGGCAACAAACAGGGCGTAAGAGGAAATTTCCAGAGCAAGAAAAATCGTGAGCAGTTCAACGGCACTGGCAAGCATGACCAGCCCCAGGGTACTGACAGTGATAAACAGGTAATACTCGGGGTGAAGACGTTTTTCAATGCCGTGCAAGCCGGGAGTAGCCCAGGCTATCAGAGCAAGGCCGGCACAGAGAATCAGCTTGAACAACTGCGAGAGGGGGTCAACCTGGTAGGCACCAAAGAACAGTGTTCCGGTCTGCTGAAAGGTCGCCATTGTCGCCAGCAATGCCAGAATCGAGAAAAATATGACGGAACCCTGCAGGACGCCGGTTCGAGTTTTGCCCAGTGAGGCGAAAAAACACACCAGGGCGAGCAGAATCAGCAGTAGTTCGGGTAAAAAAAGCATGGTTTCCATAAAAGGTCCGAGATTAGAAGTTGGCCGCCGGGGGCGTTGTCGTAGTAAATATATTGACGACCTTGTTGCTCCAGTCGGTCAGGGTGTAAATCAGACCCTCTTGCCCTCCTTGTGTCATTCCGGCATCAATCTGGCCAATGAGATGAGTGACACTGACATCCATGACATCCAGCAAGGGGGTGGGGTAAAAACCGATCCAGAAAACAAATATAGTCAAGAAACTCAAGGTTCCGATTTCACGCGCGTTCAGGTCTTTGAGAACATGACCGTGCCCATCACCCTGTTCGTGGTCATTACCGTGGTGACCGTGACCGTCAGAGTCGGCCCAGACCATACTCTGCAGCAGGCGCAGCATATAGGCCGCCGCTAGAATGGCACCGACAATCGCCAGGGCGCCGACCAGCGGGTACTTGGAGAAGGCGGCCAGCAGTACCAGAAATTCGCTGACAAAGCTGTTGGTGCCGGGAAAACCGAACGATGACAGGCTGAAAATACCGAGAAACAGCACGAACAACGGCATCATGGCACCGAGGGCGCGATTGACACTCATCTCGCGGCTGTGAGTGCGCTCGTAAATGATACCAATCAAAATAAAGAGGGCACCGGTGGTGATACCGTGATTGATCATTTGCAGCATTGCACCTTTAATTCCCTGATCGTTGAGCAGGAATATCCCCAGAGTGACGAACCCCATATGGCCGACACTCGAATAGGCAATCAGTTTCTTGATGTCTGTCTGTCCCAGGGCCAGATAACCACCGACGATAATGGAAACCAGGGACAGGGCGATCAGCCAGGGCATGAAATACCAGGTTGCTTCCGGTGTTATCGGCAGACAGAAACGCAGGAACCCATAGCCCCCAAGTTTCAGCATGATACTGGCGAGGATAACACTGCCAGCGGTTGGCGCTTCAACGTGAGCTGCGGGCAACCAGGTGTGCAGGGGGAACATCGGTACTTTGACGGCAAAGGCCAGGGCGCAACCGAGGAAAATCCAGGCCTGGAAACTGAAGCTGAAGCTGTGCTCCATCAGTTCGGGAATAAAGAAGCTGCCGGTTTGAACATAGAGGGCAATGATGGATACCAGGAAGAAGATACTGCCGGCAAAGGTATAGAGGAAGTATTTGATCGATGCGTAGTCCTTGCGTGGCCCGCCCCAGACGGCAATGATCAGGTACATGGGAATCAGCATCGCTTCCCAGAACAGGAAGAACAGCAGGGTGTTAAGGCTGACGAAAACGCCGATCATGGCGGTTTCAATGACCAGCAGAACAAAGATGAACTCGCGCATGCGTTCTTTGATGTAGCTCCAGGAGCAGAGCACACACAGAGGCATCACAAAGGTGGTTAAAAGAACCAGCAAAACACTGATGCCGTCGACTCCGACGACATAGTCGAGCCCCAGTGACGGCAACCAGTGGCGCAGTTCGACAAACTGATACTGAGCCGTTGTGCGATCGAACTGGGCATACAGGGGCAGGGACGCCAGTGCCGTTGCCACAGTGACGGCGAACCCCCACAGCAGTAGCGCTCTGTCAGATTTGAACAGCAGACCCACCAGGGCACCGATGAGCGGCAACAGAAGCAGCACGGAGATGATGGGGTAGTTCAGTTGATTATAAATCAGATACTGTTCCACGATCGTTCCTTGGGTGTAGGGGCAAGGCTTGCCTTGCCCAGGGCGACACATGCGTCGCCCCTACGTTTTGTCTAAACTATATGTGCGGTAGTCACTAAATAAAAAGCACTACTACCAGCACCACCAGTACGGCAATCACCCCTGCCGCGATGTAATGTTGTATCCGTCCGGTCTGAATCTGACGAACACTATTACCGCCCTCGACGATGTTGCGGGCGGAACCATCAATGGTCCAGTCGATACCCTCCTTGTCAAACCAGGAGAATGCCCGTGCCAGCGCCATCGTCATACGCAGGCCGATCTTCTGGTAAACATTGCTGACCCATTCATTGGCAGCAACAATCGGGCCTTTGGCGAAACTGATAAAACGCACCGAACCTTTGCGATAAAACCAGTCCAGATCCAGATTGGTAACATCATGAGGTTTGAGATATTTCACCATCAGATAAAATCCCAGGCCGGTAAAACCGAAGAGCTGGAAGGTTTCTGACAGATGGTAGGCGTAGTATGGCTGGTACTCGGCAGCATACGGAAGCATGCTGTAGAGAGCCGCCGGGTAAACGCCGAACAGGATACAGATGAATGCTGCCATCGCCATGGCCAGCTGCATGTTCCAGGGGGCTTCCTTGACACGGATACCGGAATCTTTGCCGAACCAGATAAAATAAGGGAGCTTGATGCCGACCGAGAGGAAGGTCCCGACGCCGGCCAGAAGCAGCATCACCAGCAGCACGGGCTGATGGTTGTAGCCGGCTGCGGCAACAATCATCGATTTGCTGACAAAGCCACTGGTCAGAGGGAAACCGGAAATGGCGATACCACCGATGATAGTAAAGATCATGGTCAGTGGCATGGTGCGATAGAGACCGCCAAGCTCACTGAGCTTGGATCGTCCGGTCATCTCCAGCACAGCGCCGGCACCCATGAACAGGAGCGCCTTGTAAATGATGTGGGCATAGGCATGAGCTGCCACACCGTTGAGGGCCATGGCGGTGCCGATGCCGACCCCGCAGACCATGTAACCGACCTGGCTGACAACGTGATAGGCAAGAATCCGGCGCGCGTCATTTTCAATAACCGCGTAGGCAACGCCGTACAGAGCCATACAGGCACCAATAATGGCCAGTATTTCAAAGCCGGGAAATCCGCGCATCAGTACGTACACGGCTGTTTTAGTGGTAAAAGCGCACATGAACACGGCGCCGGTGACGGTCGCTTCCGGATAGGCATCAGGTAGCCACGCGTGAATCGGTGGAGCGGCGGCATTGAGCAAAAACCCGATCATGATCAGGTATTCGGCCCAACCGGCACCTTCCTGGGAGAGAATACCGAAGGAGAGATCATGTCCTGTTTGATAAAGCAGGAATATGCCTGCCAGCAGTATCAGGCCGCCGGCGGTATGAACCAGCAGGTAACGATACCCGGCCTCAATGGAGCGTTTCTTCTTGCGATACCAGATCAGGAAGGTGGAGGCGAAAGCCATCAGTTCCCAGAAGATGAACAGGGTCAGATAATCCCCGGCCAGAGTGACGCCAAGGGAGCCGGCAACGTAGAGAAACGCGGCAATGTGCTGCCCGGTTTCCTTGACCCGAAGGCCGAAGATGCAGCCGATCAGAGCCATCAGAGTGAAAACATGGAGAAAAATAAAGGTCAGGCTGTCAACACGACCAAACTGCAGTTCAAATCCAAGATAGTTGACGATGCCGAAACTGTCCGGAAGTCGATAAATGGTTGCCATGGCAACCAGAGGGATAACGATGAGCCATATCTGCTGGATGCCGAAACGCTTGGCAAAAGGCATCAGCAGGGCGCCGAGAATGAACCAGCTCGTTGGATGGATGAACAGATCAACGATCATCATAAGGATCCTCCTTCCGCTCCAGCCAGACGTGGGAGAGTCCCTTGCAGATGACGATCATGAGCAGACATCCAAGAAAGCCGAACAACGACCAGAAGCCGATGATCGTATCACCAAAAAAGTGCGGTTTTGGCCGTTCGATGAGAAAATCGAAGATGACAGCAAACAGCAGAAAGGCGAAAAAACAGCCTCGGACAATATTGGCGCGTTCGCGCAGATATTCAATCCAACGTGCGATCATGAGCCCACCATCAGTTTGATCGTGTTCAGGAAAAGATCAGGCCAGATGCCGATCAGAACCGAGATGACACCGGTAATCAACAAAGGCACTACCATCAGTAACACCAGCGGTTGACGCTCCAGGCTACTGACATCAGTATCGGTCGGCAAGGGTTTGCCAAAGAAGGATTTAACGACAACCGGCACAAAGTAGCCGGCGTTAAGCAGACTGCTGATCAGCAGAACTGCGAGCAAAATCATATTGCTGATATCCATTGCCCCCAGGGCCAGATACCACTTACTGACAAAGCCGCTGACTGGTGGTACACCGATCATACTTAACGACGCTATAGCAAAAGCGGCCATGGTCAGGGGCATGCGCCAGCCCAGCCCTCCCATCTCGGAAATATCTTTTTTCCCTGAAGCTACGAAGATGCAGCCGGCGCAGAAAAACAGGGTGATTTTCGCAAAGGCATGGTTAGCGATGTGCAGCAACCCACCAGTAACAGCGTGGGGCGTCAGCATGGCGACCCCAAGGACAATATAGGAGAGCTGACTGACGGTTGAGTAGGCCAGTCGTGCCTTGAGATTGGACTGGGTCAAGGCAATAATGGATGCCGTGATGATGGTGAACGAGACCACATAGGCAGTGAACGTTCCCATGCCGGTGACATCCAGCAAGTCAATGCCGAACAGGGACAGCATGACCCGGCAGATGGAGAAGACCCCGACCTTGACCACGACCACCGCATGAAGCAGGGCGCTGACCGGTGTCGGTGCGACCATGGCGTCGGGCAGCCAGTTGTGGAACGGCATGATGCCGGCCTTGGCAAAACCAAACAGGCACAGCAGATAAGCGATAATAACCATCATCCGATCGGCTTCGGCCGGGAAGATGCCACCACTGATGCTGCTCATATTAAAGTCGAGGGTGCCGGTCAGCACATAGATGATCGCCATCGCCGGCAGAAGCATCGCCTTGGAGGTAAACATCAGGTAGATGATGTATTTGCGCGCTCCGGCGTAACCTTCCTTGTCCTGATGGTGCATGACCAGCGGGTAGGTGAAAATGGAGACGATTTCGTAAAACAGATAGAGGGTAAAGAGATTGCCGGAAAAGGCGGCACCCATGGCAGCGCCGACCGAAACGGCGTAACAGACGTAAAAGCGGGTCTGGGCATGTTCATTGAGCCCGCGCATGTAGCCGATGCAGTAGATCGATGCCAGAATCCACAAAAATGAGGCGGTACCGGCAAACACCAGGCCCAGAGGATCGAGGTAAAATGAAACGCTGATCCCCGGATAGATGGTGATCAGATCAAGGGCGTAAGCACCACCGCTAAGGACGCCGGGTGCCAGGATCATGACGGCAATAAAGGTCAGCACCGCCCCGACGAACGAAATGCTTTCGCGCAGGTTGGGAGTGCGGCCGGTAGCCATTACAAGTGCTGCGGTCACCATCGGGATGAGAGTTGCCAGCAGGACTTTGGAGGTGATAATTGGTTCCATGTGTGTGCCTGGTCCTCGAAGTTAGCCGCGTAATTCGTTAATTGCCTGAGGATCAACGCTGTGAA
Source organism: Geobacteraceae bacterium (assembly GCA_007125165.1). Lineage (GTDB taxonomy): Bacteria > Desulfobacterota > Desulfuromonadia > Desulfuromonadales > Geopsychrobacteraceae > Pelovirga. The sequence continues at coordinate 7,319 of SLDV01000042.1, forward strand.
AGCGGCGATGAATGGCAATGACGAGACTGATAACAATAGCCGC
>SLDV01000095.1 GCA_007125165.1 Geobacteraceae bacterium
CCTCCATGCGCATGATATGCAATTCATTGGTCAGGGCAACGGCAATTTCTGTACGTCCATCACCGGTCAGGTCTCCCGTGGTCAGACCGACCGGATTATCATTAAGGGGCGGGCTCATCCAGACCCCGCCGGCCCCTTGCTGCCGGGCTATGCCCGGCGTTTCGAGGCGGGTATCGCCACGCGCGACCCCAACCGTGCCGAGAAGGGAATCGACACCCCGATCCAGCAGGCTGCGATCCTCGCGGGAGGCTGTCGGAGCCGTCTGGCGCATTCCGGGAGCCAGCGGTGCCAGAAGCTGCCCATCGGTGTAACGGTAACTGCCGATCAGGGCGCCGCCACTGTCGGTTACACTTAACCGCTCATCCCGCATACTGAAATAAAGCCCGATAGCAGCTTCTTCGGCAGGGGTATCAATCCATTCAAGATGATCCAGTCCGAGTCTGAGACGACGCTGGATAGATTCGGGAACAGATTCATCAATGTATGCAGGTACCCGTTCAAAACGGCGCACCAGATCACCCGGCTGCAGGGTGAGTCCTTCGGTCAGGATATCGGCGTAAGAATACCCGGACATGACCCTGGTCACTTCCAGGTAACCGATCACCTGGTCGATTCTACCGACGATATCACGAGTTTCCGGATGAATGATGGTTTCGCCGGGCGACATAACGGAAAGAATATCGCCGGGACGCAGGTTTTGATCGGCATCCAGGTCAACCAGATAGGATTCGCCCATAGGCATCAGGATGATCCCGTCAACCGGGGCAAAATCATGCCTTAACTGATCCGGCAACTGAGCCAGGGCAAAGGTGGGCAACAACAGTAGTAACAGGAGGGTACGATATAAGAATGTCATAAGAATAGCCTGCACTTCAAAACGGGTTGTCGAGTGTGAAAATAAAAGAGAAATATTCAACCATTGATCTTGCGCGGGGTCATAGGGACCACGATCTATCTCCTGAACTGACACAACCAAAGGGATATTCTGCCATCATTGGGGCGATACAGCCAAGCAAAACCTTATAGACCAAAGTCGTTATTTTTTTTACCGGCTATTTTCTGCTCTAGCCCCCTGGACCCTTTCAAGTAACGCCAACTGCGAACAAGTATCACGACAACCGGGATATCCGCCCCAATCAAGCAGTTCTTCCACCAAGGGCACGGGATCGCAGGTTGTTGCACTCAGGCGCGTCAGCAATTGACGGGTTCGCAGGGCATCAAACCAATGATGAAAAGCTCTGATACGCTGCATTTCACAGCGATGATTGTTTTGCAGGCGATCCCAGATCAATGCAAAGTTTCGTCCTTCTACAAATTCGGCCAATTCCATCGACAACCGTCGAGCCCTGCCGAGCAGGGTTGCTGGAGTTGCCGCAGAATCCTCCTCAATCAGTCTCAGCCAACACTGCAGCAGAGAAAAAGCGCGCTTATCAACGAATTGATATCCGGGTCGAACGCCCTGTTGATGTTGCTCGACGATACGACCGGTCCCGAAAGGAACCCGGGTAGAAGAACGTGCCGCCGGGTGGACCTGCGTTCCGTCTACCAGTGAAACGCCTCCAACCTTGCTTAGCTGCTGGAGAAAATAGAAATCCTCCCCGGCCAGACGGCGATTCATTCCTCCAGCCTCAATGTACCCTTGTGCCCGGCAGGCGAAAGCGCTGCCGATACTGTGATAGGCATAAAGCGATCCGGCCTGCTTTAAGCCGAACTGGTAGCTGCGCAAAAAGAGCTCGTACCGGCGAATCGCTTCTTCCTGAAGCAGGTCTGCCCCCTGCTGATGCCGAAACGGGATTACCGCTCCAGCGGTGGAAGCTGATGCAAAATGACGAAACACCGCAGCGAGGTAGTTAGGATCGACCAGGGTATCGGCATCAAGGGAAATCAGGAGCGGATCTTTGTTCCAGTCAAGGTGTTGCAGCGCCGCATCAAAGCCGATTTTACGTGCCAGCCCGACTCCCTGTCCGGCGGGCAGCTCCAGCCCCGTCGCGGCAGCGTTTACCCAGGCCAGCCTGAGGGGCGGGAACGGGTGGGAAGCCAGCCAGTCAAGAACGATCTCATTGTCACGGCGCACCTCACCACTGGCATCAGCACGATTATTGACGACAATAACCACCAGGGTGCGACAGAGCATCTCCGGATCATTCTCCGCCACAGACTGCAGGGTTGCCGGCAGGCCGGCCGACTCTGCCAGCGCCGGAACAACAACGGCGGCCTCAATATCCCCTTCCCTGTCTCCGTCCAACCGCCAGGGAGAAAGGACTGCCCGATTGTCCAGGTATCTTTTCAACTGTCGCTTCATGCTCATATCAGTCGATACGATTCCAGGATACGGCAGAGCTGACCAAAGGGTTCCCGTTGTGCGTCAAGCCAGTTGATTTGCACGCCCTGCTTTTCCATCCGCCGGAAAAAAGTTTCCTGCCGCTTGGCAAACTGGCCGATAGCGCGTGACAGTTTCTGCACCATGTCATTGCGTGACAGCTTTCCCTGCAGATAATGAGCGATAAAGCGGTACTCAAGACCATAAAACTCAAGTTGCTGCCAGGTAACGCCGGCATCGTAAAGCCCCTGAACTTCTGCGATCATCCCCTGTTCAAGACGGGTCTGCAGGCGTTCGGCAATACGTTGACGCAGAACCTCACGCGGCCAGCGCAATCCGAACACCAGGGGCTGCCAGGTAAAAGGCTCTTCAGGTTCAGTCGTCTCTTCGCCGCAGGCGATTTCATAGGCTCGCACCAGTCGCTCACGCTCGTCCAGGTCGGTGCGGTTATGTTGGCGGGGCTTGATCTCCAGCAGACGCTGGCGCAAGTGGTCGTCGCTCCATGTCGAAATCTGCTGACGCAGGTGCGGATTACAGGGCACCTCAACCAGGCGATAGCCCCTTAGTACCGCATCCAGATAGAGACCGGTGCCGCCACAGATAATCGGAAGACGCTGCCGTGCCCGAATCGCCGTTATCGCAGCATAACAGTCACGCTGAAACTGATAGAGGTTGTATTCACTGCCGGCATCAGCGATATCGATCAGGTGATAGGGAATCTCTCCGTATTCTGCCAGATCTTTACCGGTTCCCAAATCCATGCCCCGGTAAACCTGACGCGAATCGGCCGCGATAATTTCACCGCCCAAATGCCGTGCAGCGGCCACCGCCAGGGCAGTTTTACCGCCGGCGGTCGCCCCCAATATAACCAGTGCATCGGTAGAATTTGTCACAATAAATCACCATCAAGGTGGGGGGACGGAGAAACCCCGCCTCTACATTTCAATTTTAATCGCCGCAGCGACAATCCGGTTGAGTGCAGGATAATCAAACCACCCGCATTTTCCCAATTAAAACGGTTTTTTTTCATACTCTGAGTTGCTATAGTCCGGCTGATTTCAACCAATAACCGATAGTGGAGCATTATGGCTGCTGATCTGCCCATCATCCTCAAACGCAACCAGCACCCGATCTCGCGCAAACAGATCGACCACGACTGCCTTAAGGTGCTGTATCGACTTAACCGCAACGGATTCAAAAGCTATCTGGTCGGCGGCAGTGTGCGTGATCTGCTCCTTGGCGGCTCGCCGAAAGATTTTGACATCGCTACAGATGCCACTCCGAATCAGGTCAAACGCCTGTTTCGTAACTGTTTTCTGGTCGGTCGCCGCTTCCGCCTTGCCCATATCCGCTTTGCCGGCAACAAGTTGATCGAGGTCGCTACCTTTCGCCGTGAGGTCACAGCGGAAGAACTCCCTGAAGATCCGCATGATCATCTGCATTTTGTCCAGAACCTGTTCGGCACCCCTGGCGAGGATGCTTATCGCCGCGATTTCACCATCAATGCCCTGTTTTACAACATTGATGATTTCTCCGTCATCGATCATGTCGGCGGGCTTGCCGATCTCAAGCGGCAACGGATTCGTGTCATCGGCGATCCCATGGTTCGCTTTGTCGAAGATCCGGTGCGCATGCTGCGCGCACTTGAATTCGCCGCCCGCCTCGATTTTTCTCTCTGTAACGATATCTATTCAGCCATCGACACGCACAAGGGACTACTGACAACGGCCGCCCCGGCGCGGGTACGTGAAGAAATTATGGCCCTGTTCCGCTATGGCATTGCCGCACCGGTATTACGGCAATGTCGCGAACTCGGCATGCTGCCTCATCTTCTCGCCGGCTATCCCGGAACTGATGAAGGGATTGCCATGCTCATGCAGGTCGATGAGCGCACCCGGCGCGGCACAGACATTGATGAAAGCTTTTCCCTCGCCGCACTTTACCTGCGTCTGTTCATGGACAGTTGTCCGCCACAGGGCGGCACCACCATCGCTGCCGCCCTGCAGTCCGCCAACCAGATCCTGACACCTCATTGCCGCTATTTCAGCATTGCCGCCGGCATTCGCATTCGCGCCCGTGATTTGCTGGTGGGCTGTTTCCGGCTGGCCCGTGGTCACGGTCAGCGCGGTGAACAAAAATTTCTGCGCCACCCGGCAACAGCCACAGCGCTGGAACTTTTCAGTCTCTGGTCCGAAGTTCGCGGCGACCTGAAACCTCTGCTGGACGAATGGCGAAGCAGCATCAACAACCCGGCCGGTCACTCACAGCCGCCGACACGCCGCAAGAGAAACAGACGCAGTAAAAAAAACAAAAAAAGAACACCCCAACCAGGGTAGCAGAGAAATAAAATCGCCAGGAAAAGCCCATCATTCAAACTGCCCTGATTGCCACTTCCCACCCCACTGCTGCTTAACCCGGCGACTGCCGTTGTTTTTATACACTTATTTTATACTCCCATTTAATTTTTTCATTGCACCGAAACCAGCAGCATGATAGCTTCCACATGAGAGAAGGCTAATTACTTGACAGTCTCTCTTACTGTTTGCCCGGCTTGAAATTAACGGCAACGACTTACCGGCGCGCGGTAAAATGGTTGTTTTATAAATGCACAACATTAACCGTGGCGAATCTGAGATGTTCCGGCAAAAGACGTGAAATAGCATTTATTTCCTTTATTTTCCTGTGCCTGTTGTCTATTATTAGCCATTGCTTAGCATTTGCAGCTTTTTGATTTTTTTATTCTTTTGAGGATCCGCCATGAGTACGCACCTCGACGACGATCAGATTGAAATCATTCAGGAGTTTGTCACCGAAAGTCGTGACATGATCGAACAGCTCGAACCGGCGATCATCGAACTGGGGCATGACAGCGACCCTGAAACCATGAATGCCATTTTCCGCCTGTTTCATTCCATGAAAGGCAGCGCCGGATTTCTCGAATTTGACCATCTGACCCGTGTAGCCCACGCCGCCGAGAGTCTGCTTGACCTGATCCGCAATAACGAAATAGAGCTGCAACCTGAACATGTGACCCTCTTTTGCGCTGCCTGTGATTTTTCTAAAGACGCTCTGGATGCCGTCGAAGCCAATTACAGTGACGATCCCATGAGTGGCGCTGCCGATAAAATCTCCGCACAACTTGAGCAGGCCATTCATGGTCCGACAGAGCAAAAGCCGGACCCACCCGGCGCAGCAGAATCCGCTCCGGGACAAGAAGCCCCGGCAGAAACGTTACCAGCCAAGGCTACAGTCGCGCCTGAACTGATCCTCCCGGAGATGGAAATTACCGAGGAGATGCGCAGCAGTTTTGTACAGGAAAGCAACGATCTGCTGCAATACGCCGAACAGGGGCTACTGGCCTGGGGCGAGCATCCGGAAGACGCGGATTCTATCGGGGATATCTTTCGCAATATCCACAGCTTTAAGGGCAATTGCGGCTTTTTTGGTTTTGCCCACCTGGAAAAGCTCAGTCACCAGATGGAAAATGTACTTGATCGGGTCAAATCCGGATCCAAGCTCGCTGTCGATAACCCGACGGACCAGCTCCTGGCAACCCTTGATCTGCTTCAGCAGGGGCTGAACAACATCGCCGAAGGCAAAGAAGACCATATTGAAAACATCGACTCGCATCTTGACGATCTGAAAAACCTCATGGCACCTTTGCTGGGGGATCTGCTGGTGGAGGAAGGGGTCGATAAAATGGCCATCTCCTCTGCGGTGGAAACGCAGAAAAAACCGGTTGGTGAAATTCTTCTGCAACAGGGAAGCGCTACTCCGGAGCAGGTTGCCAAGGCACTGAAACGGCAGCAGGAATCAAGCGAGGAGGCCAAGTCCAAGGCCAAGCCGGTGTCCCGCTCCAAGGTTCCGGCCAAACGTCAGGATATACGCGTTGAGCTGGGCAAACTCGACAATCTGATCAACCTGATTGGCGAGATGGTGATCGCTGAAAACATGCTGATCCACAACCCCGACCTCAAAGGGATGGAACTGGAAAACTTCGGCAAGGCCGCCCAGCACATGTCGAAACTGGTGCGGGAACTGCAGGAAATGGCCATGTCGATCCGCATGATTCCGGTCTCCGGCCTGTTCCGACGCATGATCCGGCTGGTTCATGACATCTCGGTAAAGGCCGGAAAAAAGGTTGACCTGCAACTGATCGGTGAAGAAACGGAAATCGACAAAACCGTCATTGAAACCATTACTGATCCCCTCGTCCACCTGCTGCGCAACTCTCTCGACCACGGCCTGGAGGTTCCCAGTGAGCGAATTGCTGCCGGCAAGCAGGAAAAAGGAACGATCAAGCTCTCCGCCCGCCACGAAGAGGGTGAAGTCTGGGTCACGATTGAGGACGACGGACGCGGCCTCAATCGTGAAAAACTGCTGGAAAAAGCCATCAGCAAAGGGCTGATCGAGGGCGACGGTACCGACCTCACTGAGAAGCAGATTCACAACCTGATTTTTGCGCCGGGTTTTTCTACTGCGGCCCAGGTCACTGACATCTCCGGACGCGGCGTCGGCATGGATGTCGTTAAACGCAACCTGGAGAAGATCAAGGGAAAAATCGACATTACCAGCAAGTTCGGGCAGGGCACCCGGATCAATCTGCGCATCCCACTGACCCTGGCAATTATCGACGGCATGATGGTTCGGGTTGGAACCACGACCTGTATTGTGCCGACCCTCTCGATTCTTGAAGCCTACCGACCCGAGATGGACCAGATCACTATTACTCCCGACGGTGCTGAACTGGCGCGGGTCAGGGAAAACTTTTTCCCGATTGTCAGATTGCATGAGATTCTCAATAAAAAACCTGATTCACCACAACTCAGTGACGGCATCCTTATTGTTCTTGAATACCAGGACAGTCGCTTCTGCCTGTTTATTGATGAAATCCTTGGCCAGCAACAGACGGTCATCAAAGGGCTGTCCGATTTTATCGGCAACGTCCCTGGTGTTTCCGGATGTACTATACTCGGCGACGGTGGCGTAAGCCTGATCCTTGATGTTGGTACTCTGGTTGAATCTATTGAAAAAAGCAAAGAACAAGCTGAAGCTGTAGCAGCCAGCAAAGGAGACAAATAAATGGCAGATAACGAAACCTCTACCGTGTCAGGCAATGAAGACACCCAGAAAAACAAATACCTCACTTTTCACCTTGCCGGCGAAGATTACGGCATTGAAATCTGCTACGTCATCGAAATCATCGGTATCCAGTCAATTACCGATGTGCCCGACATGCCGTCTTTCATCCGCGGCGTCATCAACCTGCGCGGCAAGGTCATCCCGGTCATGGATGTACGCGCCCGCTTTGGCCTTCCGGCACGCGACTACGATGAGCGTACCTGTATCATTGTCATTGATGTGGATTCTACCGAGGTCGGCCTGGTTGTTGACGAAGTGAGTGAAGTTGCCGACATTCCCGAAAGCCAGGTTGAGCCCGCCCCGCGCACCAGCAGAAATACGGAAAGCAGTTTCATTCAGGGGATGGGTAAAATGAACAACAAGGTAAAAATCCTGCTGGATGCGCACAAGCTGCTGTTCAGCGGTGAAATGCAGCGTGTGCTGCAAAGCGACTCCGAGGAAAACTGAACGGCAGGTTTCGATGGATACCAATACGATGGATACCAATACTGTTCTACAGAATCCCCAGCACAATAGTACCCTGTCGATTTCCGATCAGGAATTTTCCCAGTTGCGCAATCTGATCCATGAACGCTTTGGTATCAATTTGACGGATCAGAAACGCTCACTGCTGGTTGGACGTTTGCAGAAGCTGATGCGCAGCCTCGGCCTGTCGACCTTCTCCGCTTATTTTGATTATCTGGTCAGTGACAAAACAGAAAAGTCCCTGGGAGAACTGGTTGACCTTATTTCCACCAACCACACCTACTTCAATCGCGAAAAGGATCATTTCGATTACTTTTCAGAAATGGCGTTGCCCTCTGTCATCGCCGGGCTCAGACAGCAGAATCGCAAGGATCTGCGCATCTGGTGCGCCGGCTGCTCCAGTGGTGAGGAGCCCTATACCCTGCTAATGCTGATGATGGAATATCTGGGTGCAGATTACCACAAGTGGGATGCCGGCATTCTTGCCACCGACATTTCTGATCGCGCCCTCAGTGTTGCCCGGCAGGGGGTCTACGCCACCGACCGGGTCATGCAGTTGCCTGAAAATCTACGGCGCAAATATTTCACTCAGGCAGGTCCGGACAAGATGGCTGTCATCGACAAGGTCAAAAAAGAAACGACATTCAGACGCTTCAACCTGATGAATGCAAGCTTCCCCTTTAAAAATCCATTCCAGATTATTTTCTGCCGTAATGTGATGATTTATTTTGATCAACCGACCCGCGAAGCGCTGGTAAAACGCTTTCACCAGAGTACCGAACCCGGCGGCTACTTTTTCATCGGGCATTCAGAAACGTTGGGCCGCACCCAGAGCCTTTACAATTATATCAAACCGGCGCTCTATCAGAAGGGGGCCCTGTAGATGGCACGAAAAATCCGGGTATTGATTGTTGATGATTCCGCATTGGTGCGGAATATTCTCAGCCAGGGGCTGTCCCTCGACCCAGGCATCGAGGTCGTGGGAACGGCATCAGACCCGTATATCGCCCGCGATCGCATTCTCGAACTGGAACCGGACGTTCTAACCCTGGATGTGGAAATGCCGCGCATGGATGGCGTGGCGTTCTTGCGCAAACTGATGCCGCAGTACCCTATCCCGGTCGTCATGGTCAGTTCCCTGACCCAGCGCGGCAAACAGATTACCATGGAAGCCCTTGATGCCGGCGCCGTCGATTTTGTCGCCAAGCCGACCAGTAATGTTACTGCCGGACTCAACGCCATGTTGATGGAGCTGCGCACCAAGGTTAAGATTGCCGCCGGTGCCAACGTTTCTCACTGGAAAGGTAAACGCACCACCCCCGCCGATGCCGAAGCGCCATGCAAGTCTTCTGCCCTGGCGGAGTCAACCGACAAGGTGATTGCCATCGGCGCCTCTACAGGCGGCACTGAAGCCATTCGCCGCGTACTCGAGGCGTTCCCCCCGACAACGCCCGGAACCGTTATTGTCCAGCACATGCCGGGAGGTTTCACCAAAATGTTTGCCGACCGCCTCAACCAGCTTTGCCCGATGCAAGTCAAAGAAGCTGAACATGGAGATCGTGTCCGTACCGGACTGGCACTCATTGCTCCAGGAGGATGTCAGTTCGAGGTTGTCCGTAGCGGCGGCTTCTATGAGGTCCGTCTTGGGGGTGCCGAAAAGGTCAGTGGCCATTGCCCCTCCGTCGATGTGATGATGCATTCGGTTGCTAAACATGTCGGCGCCAATGCCATCGGCGCCATGCTGACGGGTATGGGGCAGGACGGCGCTGAGGGAATGCTGGCCATGCACCAGGCTGGAGCGCCCTGTATCGCTCAGGATGAAGCGACATCTGTTGTTTTTGGTATGCCCAAAGTGGCCTATGAAAAGGGGGGGGCACAAAAACTGGTTTCTCTCGATCACATCGCACCTTCCCTGTTGAAGATACTGTCGGAGAATAAATAAGATGGGGCAAATCATACTCGGCGTCGGAGATTTCGGCGCATCAAATAATCCCGATGACGAAATTAAAACCTTTGCCCTTGGATCCTGTGTTTCGGTCATATTTCTTGACCCGAAAACCCGGTCCATCGGCATGGCCCACGTTGCTCTGCCCGATTCGACAATCAATAAAGCCAAAGCCGCTGAAAAACCGGGCTACTTTGCCGATACCGCCATCCCGGCGCTGCTGGCGCAAATGGCTGAACTCGGTTGCGACAAGCGCGGCAAGGGGATCATCGTCAAGCTCTGCGGCGGAGCCAACGTCATGGATACCAATGACACCTTCCAGATCGGCAAGCGCAACGCCCTGTCCATCAAGAAGATTCTCTGGTCCTACGGTATGGGTGCCATCGCTGAAGATCTCGGCGGCAATTACAGCCGCACCGTATCCATATCGATCTCTGCGGGTCAGGTGACCCTGAGTTCGCCCGGCAAGCCCCATTGGCAGCTTTAGGAGGAAGATCATTATGGTGAAAAAAATCAATCCGGACGAGCTGGAGAAAATCGTTGCATCCATTCCCATGATCTCTGCCAGCGCCAGTCGCCTCCTGCAGATTACCGCGCAGCCGGATCATGAACTCATGGATGTTGTTAATCTGGTCAAGACCGATGCTAATCTCACCGCTCGGGTTCTTAAGGTGGTCAACTCCGCCGCCTACGGTCTGGTCAGTAAAATCACTTCGGTTGATCGCGCTGTCTCCTATCTGGGCGAACAGGTTGTCGTCAGTATCGCTATTGAAAATTGTGCCGGCGAACTTCTCGGCAAAGAGCTGGCCGGTTATGAAGCTGCCGGTGGCGAATTATGGAAACATGACCTGCGTGCCGCCATTGCCGCCCGCGAAGTTGTCATCCAGTCAGGTGCTGACATGAGTCCCGATCTGGCCTTTACTGCCGGACTACTGCATGATATCGGCAAGGCCCTGATCTCCGACTACCTTCGCGGCACCGCCCCGGAAGCGGTTGAAATGATCAGCAGCCATGACAGTCTGGATTATCTGGCTGCGGAGGAGAAGCTGGTGGGCGTCGACCATACCATTGCCGGTTACGCACTGGCCCAGGCCTGGCAGTTACCCGAAGAACTGGCAATGGCCATTCGTTATCATCACGAACCGGCCCAGGCGGAAGAGATCTATCGGCCGCTGGTTTACGCTGTTCACCTTGGTGACAGTATTGCCATGATGGGTGGTTACGGTACCGGTTCCGACAGCATGCGTTATAAACTGGATGCGAACTATGCCGACTATATTCAAATAAATGCAAATATTCTCGCAAATGTTATGCTGACGGTAGATACAGAGTTTGACAAACTGTCAGAGTCCTTATCCGACTCAGGAGAGAAAAGCTGATGAAGCGTATTATTATTGCCGATGACTCCGCTACCGCGCGGATGTTCATTAAACGTTGCCTGCAGATTATCGGATTTGGCGATGCCGACATTATCGAAGCAGAAGACGGCAAGCAGGCCCTGGAAGCGGCTAAAGAAGAGGCGACAGACCTGCTCCTTACCGACCTGAACATGCCGGTCATGGACGGAGAAACCCTGGTCAAATGGGTAAAGGCCAGCCCCAAGCTCTGTGAGATGCCGGTCATCGTCATTACCAGTGCCGGCAATCCTGCCAAAGAGGCGCAACTGCTGGAGCTGGGAGCCCACCGGGTCATCAACAAGCCGGTCTCACCACCGGTCATGATGGACGCCCTGGCCGACTTTCTGGATTAACCGTCAACAAAGAAGGAAACTATTATGATACAGCATAATCCGTTCTCTCCGGCGATGATCGATGCCGTACGGCAAACCCTGGAAAACATGGTTTTCATGGAAATCATTGAGCAGCGTGGCACTCCCAGTGAAATTCCGGCTGAAGAACTGGCCTGGAGCAGTCTGCTGATTAAGGCACCTGTCCAGGGAGAGCTGCGTCTGGCGGTGCCGACCGAGCTGCTGAAAAAGATTACCGGCAACGTCTTTGGTATCGACGAAGAGGAAGTCACCACGACGCAGGCCTATGACATCCTCAACGAACTTCTTAACACCATCGGCGGCCTTTTTATGACCAAACTGCTGTCTCAGGAACAGGAATACAAGATCGGGCTGCCGAATCTGGAAGCCGGAGAATTACCGCCGACAGACGAAAACACCGTTGTCTGGCACCTGATCAACAGCGATGAAGAGCCTTTGAAAATGTACGCCGCTGGAGAATCGCTGGTTGCCCTGAGCAAGAATTCCGATCAATAAATTGTCTATAAACCATAAAACGAATTAATCACAAGGAGCAGACCAATGGGAAAAACTGTTTTGATTGTCGACGATTCCAACACCATGCGCAAGATCGTCTCACGGGCCTTACGTCAGGCCGGCATTGATTTCAGCACCATCCTCGAAGCAGGTGACGGCCAGGAAGCATTGGCTGTTTTATCTGCCAACGACGTCGATGTGGTCTTAAGTGACATCAACATGCCCAACATGAATGGCCTGGAATTTCTCAAAGCCAAGGCAGAAGATCCTGCCATCAAGGACATACCGGTCGTCATGATTTCCACCGAAACGGGTGCGGATATTATCGATGAGGCCAAATCCTACGGTGCCAAGGGCGCCATCAAAAAGCCCTTCACGCCAGAGCTGATCAACGACACCCTGGGCGCCTTACTGTGACGCAATAACTATCTTCAGTTTTCTCTACCAAACAGAGAAACAAGGACACAAAGGAGATCAGAGTGGAGTACGCACAAGATATTATCGACAGCACTCAGGATATTTTCTCCAGCATGATCATGCTGGATGTCACGCCGGGTGAGTCTTTCAAGCGCAGTGATGAGAAGCTGTCCAACAGTATCTCTGGCATTATCGGACTGGCTGGAAACACCAAAGGCATGCTCGCTATTCACATGACCAACCAGGCGGCTCTGGCAGTTACCACTGCTTTTTTGGGGATGGATGTCGAGGAAATTGATGAAGATGTCCGTGATGCCATCGGGGAACTGGCGAACATGCTCGCCGGTAGTATCAAGTCAATTCTGGACCCTGGCGGCAGCGATATCAAACTGTCAATGCCGTCGGCCATTTACGGCGAAGACTACACGATCGATTGTCTTGCCGATGCACAATCTGTCACCGTTCCCTTCGCGTTTGACGGAATGGGTTTTATGGTTGAGCTGCAGTTGCGTAAAGATAGCTGAAAAGCTGTAATAATTGAAAAATCATCCCTATCTCAGGACGTCAATGTGGATTTTGCTAAAATAATATCGGAAACTACCGAAGAGATCTTTAACTGCATGATCTTTATCGATATCGCCGCACAATCACCTTTAGAAAGCGGCAAACAGGTTCTCGCGTGTCATGTCTCGGCCATGATCGGACTGACCGGTGATCTGACAGCGATGCTGGGAATCCACTGTCCTGAGAATGTCGGCCTGGCGATTAGCGGTGCCATGCTCGGCATGGAACTGGAAGAAGTTGACGCCGATGTTAAAGATGCCCTTGGTGAAATCTCCAATATGCTGGCCGGCGGCATTAAAGAAAGAGTAAGCTCGGAGAACATCAACCTGGATCTGGCTATTCCAACAGCCGTGGCTGGAACGTCCTACACCATTTCAGCCCCCAAGGGAAGCCAGCGGGTCGTTGTACCTTTTACTATTGAGCAGGGTCAGTTTTTTGTTGAGATAAAATATCAGCTCAACTAGCCCTGCGCTGACCTTCTTCGCAACGCGAGGTGACATTGAAGCAAAGGGCTCTCATTGACGTAGTATGTAAAGCCGGTCTGCAGAAGCTGGCCGGTGAAGTCGGCGCCCTGCTCGGACAGATGTTGAGCTGTTCCGACATCAAGCTTCGCACCTGCTCCAAAGAACAGCTATTCAGCAATCCGGCACGTGAGAAAACCGTTCTTACCCGCATGTCGGTCAGTGGCGATCGTGAAGGCAACTGCTTCCTGCTGAATCCTATCTCCTCCGCGGCCATACTCGGTGGAACCCTGATCATGCTTCCCGAAGACATGATTAAAGAAGCCACCCAGGCCGGTTCCCTCGAAGGTGAAATCAACGACGCCTTCGGGGAGGTCGCCAATATTATTGCCGGGGTCATGACCCAGGCCTTCGTTGACAAATACCCCAAAGCTCTACGCTTCGTTAAAAAAACTACCGAAGAACTGATTCCAACCAAAATTGATCTGGAAAGTGACGCCCCATTTCCGCCGGGTAATTATTACGTTGCCAGTTGTGAAATGACCATTGATGAAACCGATCTGGGCATCTTTGAATTCGTTGTTCCCACCCTAATTTTTGATCTCGACGAAGCGGCACCATCTCAGGCTGAGGCTCCTGCAGAAAAAGCCGATGAATCTGCACCACCCGCCCCTGCAGCTCCACAGAAATCTCCGGCTCCGACGCCAGAAACGGAAACACCGACGATACCTGCGCCCGAACCTGCAGTCAAAAAGCCGAAGTTTACTGACGCAAAGAAACTGGTTGATGTCGTTTTCAAAACCACGATCGGACAGATTGGTGAAGAAATTGGTGCCCTTTTGGGGCAGCCCCTCAAGTGTAGTGACACGCAACTGGTCATGACCACCAAAGAAGAACTTTTCTCCTCACATTGCCTGGAAAAATCGATCCTTACCCGGATGAAGGTGAGCGGCGACAAAAAAGGAACCGGCTATCTACTCACCCAGATTCCCGATGCCATCGCTATGGGCGGCACCCTGATCATGCTGCCGGATGATCAGATCGCTGAACAGATGCAAACAGGCGAATTTGAAGGTGAAGTTTCTGATGCCTTCGGCGAAATTGCCAACATTCTGGCCGGCAGCCTCACCCAGGTTTTTCTTGATCGCTACCCCAGGCCACTGCGCTTTGTCAGGACCGACAGCGAGACAGTCGTACCGACCAAGGTCGACCTCACCTCTGATCAGCCTTTTACTGAGGACAATTATTATCTGGCGTCTTTCGCCATTCATATGGAGGAATACGAACTTCATCGGCTGCTACTGATCTTCCCGGCCGAACTCTTTGATCTTGACGCTCCGGTTGCATCAGGCGCAACAAGCCAATCGTCACCCGCTGAACAATCTGAACAGACTGCCACCTCCCAGGATGAGGGTGGTTGGGGACAACCGGCACCTGCAGAAGCAACTGATCCGGTTCCGGCAGCAGGAGCATGGGGCGGTCCACCGGCTGACCCTGCCACTGTCGGTGCACCTTCCGGGGCAGAATCAACACCGGCAACCCCGGAAACAGCTCCTGCCGGACCACCCATTGTCATTATCCTCAGTGATCAGCAAAGCAGCGCCGAACCTTTTGTTGAGATCCTCTCTTCGGCTTCCTACGATTGTCGTGTCTTAAGTTTTCAGGAGGACATCAAGCAGCTCCTGCAACAGCATCAGGTTCTGGGAATATTTCTGGTCATGGCGCAGGTGGGAGAAAAAGGCTTTGCCGCAGCCATCAAGCTGCAATCGGCCGGCCGAACACTGCCGCCTTTGATTTTTGCCGGGGAACAATGGACCCGCTCTGCCGTACTGCGCGCCGTCAAGTATGGAGCCAGAGACATCCTGGTAACTCCAGCAAGTAATGACGAAATCCAGAACAAGGTGTCCCAGCATTTCAAAAAAGCGTCTTAAACGGGAAGGTTCTTCTTTTTTATCTTTTCGATCAGGGTGGTGCGCTTCAAGTTCAGTAGCCGCGCCGCTTCCTTTTTGTTACCACCACTTCTGGAAATTGCCTCCAGTATCAGTCGATCCTCAAAATCACTGATCAGGGCGTTAAAATCGAGACCATTTTCCGTCCACTGGGTATCTGCCGGAGTTGGGGGCGGACCGGATGATGGCGCCCTCTCCGTGCTGATCTCTGCCCCATCGCTGTCGTTTTGGCAGACTGCATCCGACGCAATCTCACAGCGGTATTTCTCCGGCAGCTCTTTCAATCCGATACGCTTGCCGCGATGGAGTATCACCAGACGTTGCATCAGGTTTTCCAGTTCCCGCACGTTTCCAGGCCAGTTAAATGCCATCAGACTCTGCAAAACCTGAGGGTCCAGGGTTGTACGACGATCAGTTTTACGCCGGGTAAAGCGATCGATAAAACGCTCAATCAGCAGAACGATGTCGGAACGACGCTCACGTAATGGTGGTGCCACGATGGGAATAACAGCCAGGCGGTAGTAAAGGTCTTCACGAAATCGTCCCGTTGCAACAAGATCATCCAGATTCTGGTGGGTTGCAGCAATTACCCGGACGTCGACCTTTGTCGGTCGCACGCCACCAACCTGTTCAACTTCACGTTCCTGCAGTACACGCAACAACTTAGACTGCAAAGTCGACTTCATGTCACCAATCTCGTCGAGAAACAAAGTCCCTCCATCGGCGTGCTGAATACGTCCGATCTTCGACTGCATCGCTCCGGTAAAAGCTCCTTTTACATATCCGAACAGCTCACTCTCCAGCAATTCATCGGGAATGGCCGCACAGTTCACCGGCACAAAATGAGCCGCCTTGCGGGGACCGTTATCATGGATAGCCCGGGCAATGAGCTCTTTACCGGTACCACTCTCTCCCTGGATGAGGACGGTACTGGCACCCTCTTCAGCAACACAGGAAATCAGGTCAAAGAGCTCAAGCATCTGCGGCGAATTGCCGATCATTCCGTAAAAGTCACCATTTATCGACATCATTTATCATCCATTCCCGAGTTATCTGACCTGATCACATGACTGGTTCACATGGAAATGCAGGCGTTGAACTACTTTAGAAATATCAACAAACTACCTGATTAGAACTAACCTTCCGTAGATGCAATCTTATCCCCTCTCCCTGAGGGAGAGGGCCAGGGTGAGGGGGCTTTCAGCCACCTTCTCCCCCAGGAGAAGGGTTCAAGCGGAAGACTGGTGCTAATCAGAATAAATTAAATATAATGATATTTCAGCAATGTGTCAATATTTAGACACACTATTGTCTTTTATTGGAAATTATGCTTGCTTTGACTGGTTCGTTGGATTTTTGACATGCGCCGATCAAGGCTGAAAGATTAGTGGTCCACTTCTATCAGAAGGACCTGTAGCGCCGCATGCCGCTCTGGTGCCGGCATAGCCGCGAGCTTTGCTGCCGCCTGATAAAACCGCTGCAAATCGCCATCATGCTGTTCCAACAGAGCAAAAAAAGCGGGGACATAAAGGTGGTAGGTTGCAACCAGGGCAAAGTGAGAATTGTTCAGCGGTCGCTCAACCCAATTGTCAAATCGCCCATCACCGTCCCATTGTTGCTTCAAAGCAGCGTATCTCTGACGAAAGAGTCTGAACAAGTCCTCTTTTGTCGCCAACTGTTCAGGCTCCGGGATATCGCTGCGATAGAGGCTGCTGAGTTCCTCCCTGGTTTGCAAAACCAGGTCAACAAACTCCTGTTGACGGGATTTGTACAGCCTGAAAGCTTCCCGACCGGTGTCCTGTTGGCGAACTCGCAGCCAACGCTCAACCCCTATCATCTCAACCGCCTGAGCAAACGACTCATTGAAGGTGCCGTCATCTTTGATATAGAGCTGTTGATGCGCCAGTTCGTGAAAAATCAAAGCTGCCAGATGGGCTTCCGGATAATGGACAAAGGTATTGAGAACTGGGTCATCAAACCAGTTCAGGGTTGAATAGGCAGGCACCCCGTAAACGTGGACATCATACCCCTTTTCTTCCAGGTCGCGGGCAAAGCGCTGCGCTGCTTTCTGGTCAAAATAGCCACGATAGGGAACACAGCCGGCCACGGGAAAACACCAGGAAAGTGGTTCAATCGAAAGGGCCGGAGCGGCAACGACATTCCAGACCGCGTAGGGACGCCCCAGATCGGCGTAAGTACGGTAACTGTGATTGTCAGGCAGCAGGAGTTCTTCACTGGCAAAATCGCGAATTTTCTGAACCAGTTCCAGTTGTTTTTTTAAATTATCCGGGGTCTGTTCGGTAGCGATCAGTTCTTGAATATCACGACGTTGGGATAACAGATGCCACTGACCAGTCGCTGCCTGACGGTAATAGTTCAATTCCGAACACCCGGTCAGCAGCAAAATCACAAGAACGATGAGCAGCCTCATCAGAAAAAGCTCAACACCATACGGGTGCCCATCAGCAGTAGAAAAACCGCAAAAACCTTTTTCAGCCGCGCTACCGGCAAGGCATGGGCGATCCTGACCCCGAACGGAGCGGTGAGATAACTCACGACCGAAACGCCAAGCAGCGCCGGTAGATAAATAAAACCAACGGTACCGCTGGGCAGGTCGGCAACGAACAAACCATTGGCCAGATAACCCAGAGTTCCGGCAATAGCAATCGGCAGCCCGACGGCAGCAGAAGTACCAACCGCAGTATGAATAGGCTGGTTACACCAGCCCATAAATGGCACTGTCATGGTTCCACCACCGATACCCACCAGGCTGGAAATTCCCCCGATAAAGCCGCCGACACCAAACATACCAGCTTTTCCCGGCAGGCTCCGCGAGGGGCTGGGAGCGATGTTCAGCAGCATCTGGATGGCCACGTAGAAAAGAAAACAGGCAAAAAACACACTTAAAAATTTGCTGGTAAGCTGTGCCGCCACCCAGGTTCCCATAAAGGTCCCCAGCAGAATTCCCGGAGCCAGCCCCTTGACCGCCATCCAGTTGACCGAACCACGGGCATGATGGGCACGGAAACTGCCTATCGAGGTAAAGATAATCGTCGCCAGGGACGTTCCCAGAGCCAGATGAAGAATATAGGTTTCCGGGAACTGCTGGGCCACAAAAGTGAACGTAAGCAGCGGTACGATCACGATACCACCACCGATTCCCAACAGCCCGGCAAGAACGCCCACGACCGCGCCGGTCAGCGCGTAAATCAACCAGAACATCATGTCTCCACCTTAAGCTATTCAACCTGTGTAGTTAAAAAATGCACCTATTCGGCACCTGAGAGGGATAAAAACATATCATTCAAAGGTCGTTAGTCAGTCACCCGCAAAATCCGTTTGCGTGCGAAATAAATAACGCGCCCTCCTTGTAAAAAAGGAAGAAACCGCTTTTTTTGATTCAGGAAATCTTTAACCCGACTTTTGTTGCCCGGCAGATTGACAAAAATCCTTGCTTCAGCGGTATCACCAACCACCGGCTCAACCCGAACCTGATGCTCTTCTCCGAGGGCCATCAATGGGTCGAATTCCAGCTCGGCCGACAGGGAAACCGAGACCACCTGCTCCAGATTCACCAACTGCACCTGATTGCTGCTGCGCACTGGAAGAAAAATCTCCTCGTCGTTAAGAATCTCACCAACGCGCTGCGGTCCCGTCAGATAGACTCCCTGCAGCTGCAAAAAGGTTTCGCCGCTGATACGCAACCCGTTCACCATTACCAGTTCGACCTGGCAGGTCTCAACCATAATGCGTTGATCGTCCATCATCAACCTCCTGCCACTGTATTCTGGGCGGTAAACTGTGACTTGTTCACGGCAAAGCGAGCAGCTTCTTCCACAGAAACCTTTTGGGCGCTGACCAGCTTCTGTAATGCCTGATCCATCAACTGCATACCATCTTTACTGCCGGTCTGGATAATCGAGGGAATCTGGAAGGTTTTCCCCTCGCGGATCAGGTTGGCCGCCGCCGCATTGACCTTGAGAATCTCCAGCGCCGCACAGCGCTTTCCGTCCAGGGTGCGCAACAACTGCTGGGCAACAACCCCACGCAGGGATTCCGCCAGCATGGTGCGAATCTGTTCCTGCTGGGTCGTGGGAAAAACATTGACCAGACGATCGACGGTTTTTGCTGCACTGCTGGTGTGCAGAGTCCCAAAGACCAGATGGCCGGTCTCTGCCGCCGTTACCGCCAGCTCGATGGTTTCAAGGTCGCGCATCTCCCCGACCAGAATAATATCCGGATCTTCGCGCAAAGCGGCCTTGAGAGCGCTGGCAAAACTGCATGTATGAACCCCGACTTCGCGCTGATTGATCAAACTTTTCTGGCCATGATGGACAAATTCAATCGGATCCTCAACTGTCAAAATGTGTTCGTTGCGATTGCGATTGATATGATCAATCATCGCCGCCAGGGTTGTTGACTTGCCACTCCCGGTCGGTCCAGTCACCAGCACCAATCCTTTTTTAAAATCACAGAAATCAAGAACGCCCTGAGGCAAACCCAACTGTTCAACCGTCAGAATCTCCGCTGGAATAATTCGGAATACTGCACTGACACCCAGCCGTCCCATAAAGACATTGGCGCGAAACCGCGCCTTGATCGACACTGCTTCATAGGCAAAATCAAGATCATGGCGCTCCTCAAAACCCTGACGCTGGGCCTCGCTCATGATTTCGTACACCAGTGCACGGTTCTGATCACCGTTAAGCACCTGGTTGATGGCCGGCCGCAGTTGCCCCGACACGCGAATCAATGGAGGGTTGCCCGGGGAAAGATGCAGGTCGGAACCACCCTGTTGTTGGAGAATTTGGAACAATTTTTCTATTTTTGCCATGTACACACCCTTACTGTTGGAACTTCCGACACGGTGTGATCCTATCAGGAAACACACGACAAATCACAGCGCGTCATGAATAATTTTCGACTTTTTTAGCAAAAAAACAGGCGCAAACCCCTCCCAGTCAGATTTTTTTCAGATATCGTCATTATAATAAACGCAAAAAGTCATTTTACTGTCGTCAAAGGAGCCTGATATGGCGTCGAAAGTCGCACTGCTGTTCGAGGACAACCCGCTATGTCGTGATCTGATGACGGAAATATTGAGGGAAAAAGACTTCAAGGTAACAGCCTTTGCCGATCCGACCCATTATCTTGCAGATAAGATCGATTGCCATTGCTGCGCTGACACCGCCTGTGCCGATGCATTGATCACTGACAATCAGATGCCCGGCATGACCGGACTCGAACTGTTACAGCGGTTCGATAAAAATGGATGCAAATTACCAAATCATCGCAAAGCCATCATATCCGGTAGCTGGTCAAACGAAGAATATCATCAGGCCCGCCAGTTGGGGTGTAAAATCTTTCACAAACCGGCGTCCATTGAGGAGATCCACCAATGGCTGGACGGCCAGCACTGAACTAACCCTGTTTCGCCCGTTAAACGGAGGGGATCATGAAAAAACTGATGTCAGTCACACTCACAGGCTTTTGCCTATTGCTGATGGCTTCGATAGGTCATACCAGCGATCTGTTTTCAGAGGATGCAGTAGCAACAGCCAGACACTTTGCCCAGATCATCGATAATGGCAACTACGCAGACGCCTACAGCCAGGCTTCACCAATACTGAGACTGGCACAGACTCAACAAGAGTTTGTAACCTCGGTTGAGCGGGAACGTCAACTGTTGGGACCGGTTCAACAGCGACACTTGAAGGCATTGCGCGCCATCGGTATCTATCCGCGTTTTCCTGATGGCGATTATCTGATCGTCCAGTTTGAAGCGCGTACCATGCACAAGGAGAAGGCCGCGGAGGTGATTCTGCTAAGACACCAGAACGGTGTCTGGCTGGTAGCAGATTACAGCATTCGCTGATGTTTCCATTTCGATAAAAAATTTGTTCCAAGCGGGGAGGCGGGGGTCGGCCAGGCCGTCAAGGCCTGGCCGACCAGCAACGTGACAAAGACACATGCACCTGTCTTGCCGATCTGTCAATTTCTTTTAAAAAACACACTGTCAATCATCCACTGGCCGCTGAAAACCAGCCCTTGGTACGATTAGCGTATTTGACCAGGGCCAACATCAGTGGCACCTCCACCAGCACTCCGACAATGGTCACCAGCACCACCGGTGACGCTGCGCCAAACAAGGTAATGGCTACAGCAACCGCCAGTTCAAAAAAGTTGGAGGCACCAATCAGTCCCGCCGGGGCGGCGATGTCATGGCTCAGCCGACACTTCAAACAACCGATGTAGGCCAGGAAAAATATGAAGATCGTCTGGATGATCAAGGGGATCGCAATTAAAACGATATGGAACGGATTACTTAAAATGACATCCCCCTGGAACGAAAAGATCAGTACCAGGGTCAGCAGCAAGCCACCGATGGTGATATTGTTGAACTTGGGAATAAAGGTATTAAGAAAGTAATCTTTTCCTTTGTGCTTGATCACATAATGGCGGGTAGCCGAACCTCCCGCCAGGGGAATCACCACAAACAGAAACACCGACAGAAACAGGGTATCCCAGGGAATACTGATACCACCGATACCGAGGAGCAAAGCAACGATCGGGGTAAAGGCAATCAGGATAATCAAGTCATTGGTAGCGACCTGAACGACGGTGTAGGCCGGGTTACCACGGGTGAGATGACTCCAGACAAACACCATGGCGGTACAGGGCGCAGCCCCGAGAATGATCGCGCCAGCCAGATACTCTTTAGCCAGATCCGGCGGGATGAAGGGGCTGAACACCACGTAAAAGAAAAAAGCCGCAATGCCGAACATGGAGAAAGGTTTGATTAACCAGTTGGCGATCCAGGTGATATAGAGCCCTCCGGGACTTTTGCGAACATTTTTGATGCTGGTAAAATCAACCTTCATCATCATCGGATAGATCATCAACCAGATCAGTACGGCAATGGGGATGGAAACCTTCGCATACTCAAACCTGCTTAAAGTTTCCGGAATAGCCGGCAAAAACTTCCCGATCAGCACCCCGGCAACCATACAGAG
>SLDV01000097.1 GCA_007125165.1 Geobacteraceae bacterium
CCGATACGGGTCAGAGGGTCGGTCAGGGCCATACGTTGCAGTTCTTCCTGGGTGTCGCGCAGTTCACGCAGGCGTTCCCATCGTTGCAGATGACGCTTGATGCGGGCGCTGAGTTCCTGCTGGTTGATTTTCAGATGTAGAGCATCGCTGGCACCCAGTTCAAATCCGTTGAGCAGGCTCTGCTGATCGTCGGCAAAAGCGATCAGAGGTAGATCGTGCCACTTTTTCTGTGCTTGCAGGCGACGAATCCAATTGTCTTTCGGATTGATGGTTTCAACCGCCCAGCAGATCATGTCTGTTGGTTTTGTTTTCAGACGACGAAACAGGTCGGCAATGGTGGCAATGGGGGTCACGTCTCCAAAGAGACCCGTTGCCGAGAGCTGGTTGACGAGCTGTGTTTGCATGTTGTCGTCGTGAGCGATGACCAGTGCTGTTGCGTTCATCATATGGCGGCCCTTGCTTGATTACTTAATCGCAATATCAGAATGTAAAAGGCTTTTCGGGTGTTAAGGGAAAAGTCTTTAGTTTTTTCTTGTTTATGCGAACAGCGTGCCAATTTTTATTTTGCTGTAATTTCAGGATGTTTTGTCAGTGACCAATGCTTTATTGACGGTCTGTTGACACAGGTGCGCCACGACAGGGCCGATGTCACTGATTTGACAAGCCGACTTAAGCCTTTGTTCAACCTTTTGCCACCAGTCCGCCAATAAAACAGTAAAAACTGACCCCAGGCTTGCTTTTCTTGGTGTTCTTTTATAGTCAGCGATTTTTACTTTGCTGCGGTCCTCAAAAGTCCGATAATGCATACATGACTGTACCCTCTATTCCTTCCCCGGCTAACCTGTTTCTGTTGCCATCTCTCCCGGCGGTCGGTTCGTCTGTCACCGTGGCTGCTACCTGGCGGCCGGAACAACTGGTGCGTGCTCTGGTGGTGGCGGCCGAGGCGCGGGAGGAGCCGCTGCTGGAGATCGGCAAGGAGCGGTTTCGCGTCATCAGTAATCGTCCTTTACAGCCCGGCCAGATACTTGATTTACGTATTCTAGAGACAACGCCGCGGCTCGAAGCGATGGTGCTCAACAACAAATTGCAGCAGCAACTGGCGGTGCGATTGCCGGCTTTGTCGCGCCCATTGGACTGGTCCGGACTCCTGGAACGTTTGCAGCGGCCCGCAACAGCTCTACAGCTTCAACCGGCAGAGCGCGCGGTGGTCCAACAGCTTCATCGGTTGATCGATCCGGCTCAGGGGCGATTTTCTGTTCTGCAGGAAAAAGTTGATCTGCTTGGTTCACAGCTCAGACTGTTGGGTGCAGGGGGAGAGCCCTCTGTGCGCCCGCCCGGCACGATTTCAGCGATCATGTTGCCCGAGGGCGTTGCTCCCGCCATTTTTTCATCGGCTGACCAGTCACGCCTTGCTGTGCAGTTGCTTGGTCGTTTGCAGGCCCAACTGGTTCCTTTGATTGAACTGGGGGGCGAAAAAATGGCTAAAGAGTGGCAGCGGACGACCGGGGCTATATTGACACGGATGAGCCAGGATGTAGACATCCGCTCAATGCCTGCCTTGAGGTCTCCAGAGTGGATTCAGGCCCTCAAGCTGCTGCGCCATCATCCGGGAGTGACGGCGCAGATCTCCCAGGAAGCAGGCAGGATGCTGACGCAACTGCAGCAGTCCCCGTTTTCAGCAGCTCCGCCACTCTCTTCGCCACCGGTGCCGGCACCTCCTGCAAGCACAGTAATGCCACCAGGTTCTGGAGCCGCTACAGTCGCTCCGCCGGTTGTTCCGCCGGTTGTTCCGCCGGTTGCTCCGCCGGTTGTTCCTCCGGTACAGCAGGAGGTGAACCAGGGACTTTTGAATCTGGCCCAGGAGTTGAGAGTGTTGCTGGGTATGGGGGTTGATGCGCCGAAATCGGCCGTGTCTTTGCCGGTGCCCTTATCCCCCGATTTGCTTGGCCGTATCGAAGGGTTAACCCGACAGATCCATCAACTGCTGACCAGAGACGGCGTTGCACCTTTATTGCAGCAGGGGTTGCAACTGGTTGCTGTTCAATTACACCAGCTTATGGTTGCCCCTCCGAGCCCCGCTCGTGGCGAGGCTTTGGGTTTTCTGTCGCAGTTTTTCGGCCTGCATCTGGAGCGGGAATTGCTGCTCGGCAAGCAAAAGCAGGCCCTGACCAACCTCAAGCGGACATTGATGGCTCTGCAGCAGAGGGCCGGTGAAGATTTCAGGGACCCGTTAAGTCGTATCGAGGTTTTTCAGCTCTGCAAAGCAAGGTTCGCTGAGGCGCAGTTGCTGTTTCTACCGTTGCCCCTTGTTGGCCTTAGTGACGGCTATCTGCTCGCCGAGAGGCGTCATGCTGATGAGCAGGATGCCGCACAAGAGCAAGAGGCCGATCATGTCAAGCTTTCCCTGTCGCTGCGACTCTCCGGCCTTGGCAATATGCGAATTGATCTTCACTATGACCCCGATCAGGGGCTGGTGGTGCGACTGGCCTGCGAAGATCGTCGCAAAATGGAGTATGTAAAAAGTTGTGAAGAGGAGTTGATTGACGCCTTGACCAGTGTGAAGCTGCAGCAGGTTCACTACAGTGCCGATGCCTGCCACCCGCTGGGGCAGCTACAGCAATCTCTTCTCCCCGGGCAGAGCACTCTGCTTGACACGAGGGCCTGATGACCAGATCCAACCGACCATTGCGTGCCGTTGCCTTGCATTACGACCAGCAACCCTCTGCCGCACCAAAAGTCGTGGCCACCGGCCAGGGTGATTTTGCCCAGCAGATCATTGCCGCGGCCAGGGCCGCCGGCATTGATATTGTTGAAGATCCCGATCTGATAGAAGTGCTCGGCCGGGTGCAGGTGGGAGAGGATATTCCTCCCGAACTTTTTCAGGTGGTTGCAGAGATTCTGGCCTTTCTCTACCGAGTTAATGGCCGCTACAGCGTTGAAGAGGGTGGATAAAAAGAGCTTTACAGCCTTGATTTGGTTGGTGTATCTTCCTTTGTTCGCGGAGAGGTGACCGAGAGGCCGATGGTGCTCGCCTGGAAAGCGGGTGTAGTGAAAGCTACCGGGGGTTCGAATCCCCCCCTCTCCGCCATATTGCAAACGGCTGAAAAATCCTCATCTGCTGCGTTCCCTTCCTTTTTGTAGCAACGACGTATCAAGCTATACGCCTTTTGCTACAAAAACTCAGGCGCCTTGCAGCTGAGTTTTTTGAGCCGTTTTGGATAGAGCGGTGGTAGAAAACGACTGAAAAGGTACCACCATCTGCGCCTTTTGAGCCTTTATGGGTGACTCGGTGGGTCGTCTGTACGTCCTTCTCCTGAGGGAGAAGGTGGCTGCAAGCCGGATGAGGGGGCTTTGAATGACTGTGGTTCCCCCCCCTCCCCTTAGCTCTCTTTCTCGAGGGAGAGGGAACATAAAAATACTTGCGAAAGGTTCGGGATAATACGCTACAGTGTTGGTTGAATTTGTTGCCGGTAGAAGTGACAGCCGGGTCCTGCGCAACAGGCGGCCGCAAACCCCGTCAGGCCCGGAAGGGAGCAGCGGTAGCGGTTTGAATGTGTGCCGCGGGGGTGCCCGGCTGTCTCTTGTGCCGGCAATTTTTTGTTGCTAAAAAGGTGGAGCCTTTTATGTCGTACCTGGTTCTGGCGCGCAAATGGCGTCCGCAATTGTTTGACGATCTGGTCGGGCAGGAGCACGTCAGTCAAACCCTGAAAAACGCTATCACTACTGACCGTGTCCACCACGCCTTTCTCTTCACTGGCGCTCGCGGCGTGGGGAAAACATCGGCAGCGCGCATCTTTGCCAAGGCGCTGAACTGCCAGCAGGGGGTCACTACCACTCCTTGCGGTACCTGCTCGTCATGTATTGAGGTCACCTCCGGTCAGGGGATCGATGTTCTTGAAATTGATGGTGCCTCCCATAATGGTGTCGATGACATTCGCGAACTGCGCGAAGCCGTTCGTTATCTGCCTTCGCAGGGCCGTTATAAAATTATTATCATTGATGAAGTCCATATGCTTACCAACAGCGCTTTCAATGCTCTGTTGAAGACTCTCGAAGAGCCTCCCGCGCATGTCAAATTTATTTTTGCTACCACTGAACCACATAAAATTCCCCTGACGATTCTGTCTCGCTGCCAGCGCTTCGATTTTAAAAAGATCGGCATTGCTCCCCTGCAGGCGCGTCTGCGTTATATTGTCGAGCGGGAGGGGGTTGCCGTCAGTGATGCCGGTCTTGCCGCTATTGCTCGTCATGGCGGCGGCAGTATGCGGGATGCCCTGTCTGCCCTTGATCAGATCATCGCCTGCTGTGGCAACAGTGTTGATGATGAAGCTTTGCAGCAACTGTTGGGGCAGGTAAGTAATCGCCTGTTACTGGCTACGGTAGCAGCAGTATTTGGCCGCAACCCGAAGGAGCTACTGGTTCAGATAGAGCAGGTTGATGTTCTGGGTCATTCTTTCCGGCAGTTCTGTCAGCAGTTGGTCGCTCTGATACGCGATCTGGTGATCGTCAAGGTGGTTGATAGTCCAGGTGACCTGCTCGATGTCAGCGAGGGAGAACTCGAAGATCTGCGGCGCCTGGCAGAGCCTCGCGACCTTGATGATCTGCAACGGGTGCTGGCGTTTTTGCTTCGCACTGAAGCAGAGCTGGCTACTGCCAGCTTTCCGCGCCTGACCATGGAAGTTGCATTGATCAGGCTGGCAACCCTGCCGAGCGGGATTGATGTAACTACAATGATTCAGCGACTTGAGAGTCTGGAGAAAAGGCTGCTGGAGCGTATCGACAATCCCATTGCCGATACGGGTCAGGTGCCGGTTGGCAGAGAGACGACAACGGATGATGTCCCCCTTGAGCCTCCCCCCCTACCGGAGGAACCGCACGAAAAAAAGTCTGATGCCCGGCCGGCTGAAGAGCAGAATTCAGGGAGCTGGGCGGGGCTGGTTGAATTTGTCAAAAACCATCGGCGCCCACGAATAGCATCCCTGCTTGAGCAGTCCAACCTGCTGACACTGGAGCTGCCGGTGCTGCGTTTTTCGCTGCCGCAGAAATATTATCTGCTGGCAGACAATGAAATGCAGCAAAATCTGCAGACTCTGGCGGCTGAATATTTTTCCGTACCCGTCAAAATCGAAATTGTCAAGGGGGGTAACGGTGAGCGGCAGCCGCCATCATTACACGAAGAACGCATCCGCAAAGAAAGTGACCGTCAGCGTAAGCTGCGCGACAATGCTCTTGAGCATCCGCTGGTAAAGTCAGCATTGGATATTTTTGGAGGAAGTGTCGAAAAGGTGACCCCTATCGACAAAGGCTTTGTATAGTGATTTTTACCTATTTATAAAAGGAGAGTAGTGATGGCAAAAGGTCTTGGTAACATCATGAAGCAGGCGCAGCAGATGCAGGCAAAGATGGCCCGGATGCAAGAAGAGCTGGCAACCAGAGAAGTTGAAGCGTCAGCCGGCGGGGGCATGGTCACTGCGCGCGTTAACGGCAAGCAGCAGTTATTGGAGCTGAAAATCGAAAAGACAGTGGTTGATCCGGAGGATGTGGAGATGCTCGAAGATCTGGTCATCGCTGCGGTGAATGAGGGGATGAAGAAGAGTCAGGAGATGGTACAGGAAGAGATGGGCAAGATTACCGGCGGGATGAATATACCGGGCATGTTTTAGCGGTGATAAAAAAAGATTGAGTCGAGCCCTTTTTGCATGGTAGACTTATTTTTGGTCTGACCAATGCGCCACCTTTCTTTTTGGTCTCGTTGTATTTTTTTAGCATCCCTGAAAACAATGTTATAAAAGTATAAACTGTTAGATTCAGGAGACAAAATTATGCTAGGCTCCCTCCCGTCATTTGCCAGGTTGGAGGCGGAACTGGGAAAGTTGCCGGGGATCGGTAGCAAGACAGCGGCGCGTCTTGCTTTCCATCTGTTGCGTACCTCGGAGGCCGAGGTGGGGGCATTAGCTGAAGCGCTGCTGGAGATGAAGCGCAAGGTACGCTTTTGTGAGCAGTGCTTTCATATAGCTGAAGATAGGCTTTGCGCCATCTGCGCTTCAGATCACCGCGATCGTGGACTGCTCTGTGTCGTGGAGCAACCTCAGGATTTACTGGCGATTGAACGCAGCAACTCGTACAAGGGCTTGTATCACGTGTTGCACGGTGTATTATCTCCCCTGGATGGGATTGACCCGGAGGATTTGAAGATCCCGCAATTGCAGCAGCGTCTGACCACAGAAGGCTTTGAAGAGATTATCCTGGCGACCAACTTCAGTGTCGAAGGCGAAGTCACGGCACTTTACCTGGCGCGCCTTTGTCGTGAAAATGGGTTGTCGGCCAGTCGCCTGGCCCACGGCATTCCTTCCGGCAGTGGGCTCGAATATATTGACGCCGGTACCGTGCAACAGGCAGTTTCCGGTCGGCGAACACTATGAAATAACTTTATTTGCAGCATCAATCATCCCTTTGTTCTTTTAACTGAAAAGAACGACATTACTTAACTAAAACACAGGAGGTAAGCATGTCTCGGAAGATGGTTAACATCGACGGTAACGCCGCTGCGGCGCATGTTGCTCATGCGACCAATGAGGTGATTGCCATCTACCCCATTACCCCGTCATCGGTTATGGGTGAGATCTCCGACGCCAAGAGTGCGGTCGGTGAAAAGAACATCTGGGGCTCGATTCCCAAGGTGGTTGAATTGCAGTCCGAAGGTGGCGCTGCCGGCGCCGTCCATGGTGCCTTGCAGGCTGGTGCCCTGACCACAACCTTTACTGCATCACAAGGGTTGTTGTTGATGATCCCCAACATGTTCAAGATTGCCGGTGAACTGACCCCGACGGTCTTCCATGTGTCGGCCCGCGCCATTGCTGCTCAGGCCCTGTCGATCTTTGGTGACCATTCCGATGTTATGGCCTGTCGTTCCACCGGCTGGGCCATGTTCTGCTCCAACAATCCGCAGGAAGTTATGGATTTTGCCCTGATTTCCCAGGCTGCCAGTCTGGAGTCACGGGTACCATTCCTGCATTTCTTCGATGGTTTCCGGACTTCACATGAGGTTCAGAAAATTGAGGAATTGTCACTTGATGACATGCGTCACATGATTGATGATAATCTGGTGACGGCCCACCGTGAGCGCGCTATGTCGCCGGAGCGCCCGAAATTACGTGGTACCGCCCAGAACCCCGATGTCTACTTTCAGGGGCGTGAAACGGTTAACCCCTACTACGAAAAAGTACCGGGTATTCTCAAACAGCAGCTGGACAAATTTGCCGCCCGTACCGGTCGCCAGTACAATCTGGTTGATTATGTTGGTGCTCCCGACGCCGAACGCGTGGTGGTGATGATGGGTTCGGGTGCCGAAACCATGGAAGAGACAATCAACTACCTCGTTTCTCAAGGCGAAAAGGTTGGCATGATCAAGATTCGTCTGTTCCTGCCCTTCCCGATTGAGGAGTTTTGTAAAGCTGTACCGGCGACAGCCAAAAAAATTGCCGTGCTCGACCGAACCAAAGAGCCTGGTTCTATTGGTGAGCCTCTCTATCAGTCGATCCGTACGGCTATTGGTGAAGGTATGGTGGAAAACCTGACCAGTTTCTCCGGTTATCCGACTATCGTTGGTGGCCGTTATGGTCTTGGTTCTTTTGAGTTCAGCCCGGCCATGTGCAAGGCGGTTCTAGACAATCTGTTGAAGGACAAGCCGAAGAACCATTTTATCGTCGGCTTCAAGGATGATGTGCTCGGAAAGAGTCTCGATTTCGATGCGAGCTTCCTGGTGCCTTTTGACGGTTATGCGGCGATGTTCTTTGGTCTTGGTTCAGACGGCACTGTTGGTGCCAACAAGAACTCCATCAAGATTATCGGTGATTGTACCGACAATAAGGTTCAGGCCTACTTTGTCTACGATTCAAAAAAAGCCGGTACCATGACCACCTCGCATTTGCGCTTCGGCCAAAACGAGATCAAGAGTACTTATCTGATCACCCAGGCCGACTTTATCGCCTGTCATAATTTTTCCTTCCTCGAGAAATACGACATGCTCAAGAACGCCAAGGAAGGTGCAACCTTCCTGCTGAACGCGCCTTATGACAAGGACGAGGTCTGGGGCAAGTTGCCGAAAATGGTACAGCAGCGCATCATCGACAAAAAACTCAAGTTCTTTGTTATTGACGGTATCCGTCTCGGCGAGAAGATCGGCCTCGGTGCCCGTATCAACGTCATCATGCAGACCGCTTTCTTCAAGATCTCCGGCATTATTCCGGAAAACCAGGCGATTGCGCAGATCAAGGACGCTATCGACAAGACCTACGGCAAGGCCGGTGAGAAGGTCCTGGCGATGAACAAGCAGGGTGTTGATGGTGCCCTCGAGAATATCTTTGAGGTCAGCGTACCGGCGACGGCGGACAGCAGTATCGAGATGCAGACCGGCAAATGGGGTGCCTACTCAGGTATGATCTCTTCGACTCTTGGGCCGATCATTGATGGCGTTGGCCATGAACTGCCCCTGTCGGCGATGCCGACCGACGGTACCTTTCCCACAGGAACGGCCTGCATTGAAAAACGTAACATCGCTGTTAACATTCCGGTATGGGATGAAGAGCTCTGTATCCAGTGTGGTATCTGTTCGTTCATCTGCCCCCATGCCGCCATCCGCATGAAGATTTATGAAGAAGGCGCATTGGCTGGTGCACCGGCAACCTTTAAAGCGGTAGCACCTAAAGGCAAGGAGATGGACGGCAAGCGTTACACCCTCCAGGTCGCCCCTGAGGATTGTACCGGCTGCGGCGCCTGTGTCTACAACTGCCCGGTCAAGAGCAAGGAAGATGAAAAGCACAAGGCCATCAACATGACCTTCCAGGCGCCGTTGCGTGCCAGTGAGGCGGCCAATTTCAATTTTTTTCTGAATCTGCCCGACACCGATCCGGCGCTGATCAACCGCAGCACTCTCAAGGGAACTCAGTTGCTGCCGCCGTTGTTTGAATTCTCCGGTGCCTGTGCCGGTTGTGGCGAAACCCCCTTCGTCAAGCTCTGCTCCCAGCTTTTCGGTGATCGGATGCTGGTGGCCAATGCTACCGGTTGTTCCTCCATCTATGGTGGCAACCTGCCGACGACTCCGTGGACAACCCGCAAGGACGGCCTCGGCCCATCCTGGAGCAACTCGTTGTTTGAAGATAACGCCGAGTTTGGCTACGGCATGCGTCTGGCGATAGACAAAAGCACTGAGTACGCACGCGAATTGCTGACCAGCAACATCAGTTGCGGTTGCGCCGCCTGCCAGGGAACTGCTGATCTCAAGCGTGAAATTCTCGCCAGCACCCAGGAAACTCAAGAAGAGATCGAAGTGCAGCGTGGCCGGGTTGCAAAGCTGCGGGCGATTCTTGAAAAATGTACCCACGAAACCGCCAAGCCACTGCTGGTTAATATCGACTTCCTCGTGGTCAAGTCGGTGTGGATCCACGGTGGTGACGGCTGGGCCTACGACATTGGCTACGGTGGCCTCGACCACGTTCTGGCGTCCGGTGAAAATGTCAACGTGCTGGTGATGGATACGGAAGTTTATTCCAACACCGGTGGGCAGGCGTCCAAGTCGACGCCCCTCGGAGCCGTGGCTCAGTTTGCCGCTGGCGGCAAGCGTCAACCCAAAAAGGATCTGGGGCTGATGGCCATGTCTTACGGCAATATTTATATTGCCCAGGTGGCCCTTTCCAACCCTGCCCAGGTAGTCAAGGCCTTCCTTGAGGCGGATGCCTACGACGGTCCTTCGCTGATTATCGCCTACAGCCACTGTATCGCTCACGGTATCGCCATGGACAGTGGCATCGAAGGTTGCAAGGAAGCTGTTGCATCGGGCCACTGGCCGTTGTACCGTTTTGATCCGCGGCTGACGGAGCAGGGTAAAAATCCGCTCCAGCTTGACAGTAAAGAGCCGAGCATAAGCTTTGAAGATTATGCTCTCAAGCAGAACCGTTACCGGGTGCTGAAAAAAGTCGCTCCGGAAGCGGCTCAAGGCCTGATGGAGGATGCTAACAAGATTGCTACAGCCCGCTACAGCCTCTACAAGCAAATGGCTGAAATGACTTACGGCGGTGCTAAGGAGTAGCTCAACTCCATTAACCCTGAACCATGAAATACAGGCCTCCGGCATTAAGTGCCGGAGGCCTGTGACTTTAGCAGGCTGCTGAAAGATGGCCAGACAATGACACGAAAAAAAACCTACCGGATATTTTTTGCCAGCAACGGCAAAGCCTATGAACTCTATGCGCGCCAGGTGGCGTCTGCCGATATCTACGGTTTTGTTGAAATAAGCGGCCTCTTGTTTGGTGAAACGGCATCGGTGCTGCTCAATCCGGCGGAAGAGAGCCTGAAAAAAGAGTTCGAAGGGGTCGACCGAATTCTTCTTCCCTACCATCAGGTCAGTCGTATCGATGAGGTTGATCGCGAGGGGCGTGGCAAGGTGGTTGCTCTGCCGGTGGCCGAAAGTTCCAGTGAGAGTGCACCGCCGGCACCGCCGGCACCGCGCTGAGGGTACTGAAAAGTTGTATGGACAACCGCCCGGAATCATTGCTTGACTTCGGCTTGCTGCTGTGATAATCAGGCACCAGTTTTTCACAAAGGACAGCGCGATGAGTGTTATTACAACTGCAGCGGCAGCACGAGCGTTTGCGGCGGCAACGATCCGCCAAAAGACTGTCCATCACCCGTAACCGGGTGGCGCCGCGCAGGTGTGACAAGATTCAACCTAAGGCCATGGACAGATCGTCCGTGGCTTTTTTTTATTCAAGGGAGAGATAACAAGATGCGTAACAACATAGTGCACATTGGGGCCGGCGAATTGACTTATGAAATCCGCGCTATTGTCACCATTGCCGAAAAAATGCAGAAGCTCGGCATCAAGACCAATATGGAAAATATCGGTGATCCGATCGCCAAGGGGGAAAAAATACCCTTGTGGATGAAGGAAATTGTTGCGGACCTGGCGATGCAGGACTGTTCATACGGCTATTGTGCCACCAAGGGATTGTTGGAGACACGGCAGTTTCTTGCCGATATGACCAACAAGCGCGGGTACAGCCAGATATGTGTTGAGGACATCATTTTCTTCAACGGTCTCGGGGACGCTATTCAAAAGGTGTACGGGTTGCTCAAACGTGAGGCTCGAGTGATCGGCCCCTCCCCCACCTATTCTACACACTCTTCGGCAGAAGGGGCTCACGCCGGACTGAAGCCGGTTACTTACCGCCTCGACCCTGATAATCTGTGGTACCCTGATATGGATGATCTGCGCCAGTCGATCAAATACAATCAGTCTGTTTCCGGGGTGTTGGTTATCAATCCCGATAATCCTACCGGTGCTGTCTATCCCGAGCGGATTCTCAAAGAAATTATTGCCTTGTGTAAAGAATACGATCTGTTCCTGATCTGTGACGAGATCTACCATAACCTCTGTTATAATGGCATGAAAACCCGGCCAATTTCTGATCTGATCGGAGATCTGCCGGCGATTGCCATGAAGGGTATCAGCAAGGAACTGCCCTGGCCCGGTTCGCGTTGTGGCTGGATCGAGGTTTACAACTCCGACAAAGATGAGACCTTCAAGCGCTATATTGACAGTATTATCAACTCAAAGATGGTGGAAGTCTGCTCTACAACTCTGCCGCAGAAGGCGATACCCAAGATTCTCAGTCATCCCGAATATCCCGTTTATCTGGCCGAAAGACGTGATCGGTACGAGCGCTATTCCAACATCGCCTACGCCATGCTGAAAGATATCCCCGGGCTGAAAGTCAATCGCACTAACGGTGCTTTTTACATGAGCGTGGTTTTCGAGAATAATCGTCTTACCGATACGCAAGCCCTTGATATCAAGAACCACGAAGTCAAAACTTTGGTGGAAGAACTCGTTGCAGTACCTGGAACCCAGACCGATAAGCGTTTTATCTATTACCTGTTGGGGGCGACAGGAATCTGTGTTGTGCCTATCTCTTCGTTTTGCACCGAAGAGCGAGGTTTCCGCATTACCCTGCTGGAGCGCGACGAAAAAGAATTTACCCAGATTTTCACCACGATTGCTGAAACGATTACTACATATCTGGAATCTTGACAGCAGAGCATCGATGAAAGGCCAGCCGGGATGAGTCCGCAAGTGAAACAGGCGCAGACAGATCAACAGAAGCATATCGATAACCATCAGCAACTTGTTGATTTTATTTTGCGTGGTGCCCGGCCTCGCGACGAATGGGGGGTTGGTCTTGAAACCGAAAAGCTCGTTGTTGATCGTTTAACCGGTGAGGCGGTTCCTTACGAGCGTATTCGCGAACTGCTGTTTAGGCTTGATGGCATCGGCGGCTGGAAAGGAATATTCGAGCAGGAACACCTTATTGGTCTTCAGGGGCGGCGCTCGTCTGTTACCCTGGAACCTGGCGGTCAACTGGAGCTTTCGGGGAAGTTCTGCTGCGATATCCATTGTAGTTGGCGCGATTTGAGTCGCTATCGCAAACATATTCTGACCGTTGGCAGTGAGCTCGATCTGCTGTTTCTCGGCCTGGGAACGCACCCGTTTACCAGGCTCGAGCAAATTTCCTGGCTGCCCAAGGGCCGCTACCGGATCATGTCACAATACATGCTCAAGACCGGTGATATGGGACAGCGGATGATGAAACAGACCGCCGGCACCCAGATCAATCTTGATTTTTCTGACGCCGCTGATTGCGCCAGAAAACTGCGATTGTCTCAGCGTTTGAGTGCGGTGTCGTACGCCCTGTTTGCCAATTCCCCGTTACTTGACGGAAAGCCAAGCGGATTTTTATCGACCCGCGGGGAAATCTGGTCACGCACCGATCCGGATCGCTGTGGCCTGATTGAACAACTTTTAAGTCCTGCAGCGGGGCTGAAAGATTTTGTTGACTATGCCCTTGACGTGCCCCTCTATTTTATCGAGCGTAACAAGCAGTATGTCGACATGACCGGCAGCCGCTTTACTTTTCGTCAGTTTCTCGACGGCGGCTGGAATGCTGAGCAAGCTACCCTGAAAGACTGGAATCTGCATCTGTCAACCCTGTTCCCCGAGGTTCGTCTGCGTCCGCAAATCGAAGTGCGCAGTGCCGACAGTCTGCCGCCTCGTTTTACCGCGTCAGTTGCTGCTTTTTACAAGGGGCTGCTCTATACGGAACAGGCGCTGAGTGGCGCCGAAGCTTTGTTGATGCAGATGGATCACATGGAATTTGTGGATTTTTATCGACGCTCCTGGCGCGATGGCCTCAAGACCGGCTTTTCCGGCGGTACTCTCGGGGATCTTGCCACAGACCTGTTGAGACTGGCCCAGGAAGGTTTGCGGCAGCAGTTTCTTCAGGCTTACAGCGGGGCCGATGAAAGCCACTTTCTTGATCCTTTGCAGGAACTGGTAACGACAGGGGAAACGCTGGCTGAACGGTTGCTGAAGCGCTGGCCTTCGACAAGGGAAGAACAATTAAAACTGCTGGTTGAGCATTGCGGGTACAGTGCAAAGTAAAAAACTCTGGTTATCCACTTCGCTCCCATTGCGGCGGGTAGAGGATCGAAGCGAAGCCTGGTCGCAGAATCTATTTCCTCTTTTCTGATTTACTGAAGCGCTTCAACTGCGTATTGCCACAGTTGCTTTCTGTCAATTTTGGGTCGACAAAATACGAAAAGACACGTGGTCTTGTAAGGCGTCGTTCGTTACTATCGGAACCATCAGCAGGGTGGTGTGGCAGTCATTCTGTTGATGGAGAACGCATCATACCTCCTTTCCAGTACCGGGCCAGTGTCGGAACACCTCCTCCGACACTGGCCCATTTTTTTTGTTTACCACCTCCCGCATAACCGCAAAAACAGCTTGCAGGCCACCAGGCACTAAGCTTGCTATATTCCAGAAACGGTTAGCTTTGTGGCTGCTTGATGGCGCCTTTTACTGCGATCGGTTAAATATCTTTTTCCTGAAGACTTTTGCTTGATTTATAGAGGGCAAAACTGGTTGAATACGGTGCCTTAAAAATCACCAAAGGAGCTCTTCATGTCGCAAGTACAACTGTCCGATCCGATTGTTCGTGAATCTATTGATACGATCCGCCTGCTGGCAGCGGATGCCGTTGAAAGGGCCAATTCCGGCCATCCGGGAGCGCCGATGGAGGCGGCCCCGATTGCCTATCTGCTGTATATGAAGTATCTGCGGCATAATCCGGCCAATCCGGACTGGGCCGGTCGTGATCGTTTTATTCTTTCCTGCGGGCATGCTTCGGCGCTGATCTACAGCATGCTGCACTTGACCGGTTATGATCTGTCGCTGGACGAAATCAAAAATTTCCGCCAACTGGGCAGCAAGACTGCGGGTCATCCTGAATTTGCCCATACGCCGGGTGTGGAAACCACAACCGGTCCCCTCGGCCAGGGAGTGTCGGCGGCGGTTGGCATGGCCATGGGTGGACAGTTTCTGGCCCAACATGTTGACGCTGAACTTTTTGATTATCGTACCTGGGTGCTCTGCTCCGACGGTGATATGATGGAAGGGATTTCCGCTGAAGCAGCCTCCCTTGCAGGTCATTTGAAGCTGGGTCAGCTCAACTACATCTATCTTGACAACAAAATAACGATTGAAGGGCGTACCGAGCTGGCGTTCAGTGAAGATGTCGGCGCGCGGTATCTGGCGTGCGGTTGGCACGTCGAGCGGGTTGATGGTGAAAACCTTGCGGAAGTTGATGCTGCAATGGCACGTGCACAGCAGGAAAGACGCCCCTCACTGATCATCGCCCGCACCCACATCGGTATCGGTGCGCCGAACAAGCAGGATACAGCAGACGCCCATGGTGCGCCCCTCGGGGCCGAAGAGCTGGCTCTGACCAAGCAAGCTTATGGCCGCGATCCTGAGGCCTGTTTCGTTATATCCAAAGAGGTAGCTCGGCACATGGGTGCCTGCCGCGAGCGGGGCGTTGCCCTCGAAGAGCAATGGCAGAAGCAGTTTGACGATCGCAAGGAGCAGCCAGCCGTCAGCGCCTGGTTACAGGCAGCAAGAGGCGAATTGCCGGCCGACTGGGACGCTGAACTGCCGATATTTATGCCTGAGGACGGTGCCAAGGCAACCCGTCAGGCCAGTGGCGCAGCCATCAATGCGCTTGCCGCCAAACTGCCATTTTTCATCGGTGGATCGGCAGATCTGGCTCCGTCCAACAATACCCATATCAAGTCGGCCGGCTCCTGGGTTCCGGATCGCAGTGATCGCAATATTCACTATGGTGTCCGTGAACATCTGATGGGAGCGGTGATGAACGGGCTCTGCCACACCCCCGGGCTGCTTCCCTTTTGCGGCACCTTTTTCATCTTTACAGATTACATGCGGCCGGCGATTCGCCTGGCGGCATTGATGGAACTTGCCCCAATCTATGTCATGACCCATGACTCCATTGGCCTGGGAGAAGACGGTCCGACCCATCAACCGATTGAGCATCTGGCGTCACTACGGGCCATGCCTAACCTGACCCTGATTCGCCCGGCAGATGCCAATGAGACCGTTGAAGCCTGGAAGGCGGCTATTCTTAATCGCCGCGGACCGACCATGCTGGTTCTTTCACGCCAGGGGCTACCGACTGTTGACCGAACGCGTTTTGCCGGAGCTGCCGGGGTTCAGCGTGGCGGCTATGTGCTGGCGTCGGAAGTCGGTGACTTGCAGCTCATACTCATTGCCAGCGGCTCCGAAGTTCAGCATGCCCTGGCGGCACAGGAAAAACTTCAGGCCGAAGGGATTGGTACCCGGGTTGTCTCCCTGCCGAGTTTTGAGTTGTTTGAGGCTCAGGATGCTTCTTACCGTGAAGAAGTGCTGCCGGCGGCTTGTGGTGCGCGAGTGGCAATGGAAGCAGGCAGTACGTTCGGATGGGAGCGCTATGTCGGCAGTCAGGGGCGCATTATCGGCATGAGCAGTTTTGGTGCCAGCGCCCCGGCCGGTGCCTTGATGAAACATTTTGGTTTTACTGCTGAAAACTTTGTCGCGGTGGCGAAAGAGCTGCTGGGTTAAACAACGGCACGGACGATTTCGATTCCGATTTCGATCCCGATTTCGATTTCGATTTGGACATAGAACATCATAAAAGCAGCAACGGGCGACCTCGAATGAGGCCGCCCGTTGTCGTATGTAGTCCCTCTTGAATCTGTCGAAATCGAAATCGGGATCGAAATCGCTATCGGCTTTGCTGTTTTCCGGAGTGCGCCTGATCCCCTCAAACCTGATAGCCCCGTCAATCCGGACGAGGTAGTCAATCGCAAGAAGATAAAAGTTTCAAATTTCTCGTGTCGAAGTCTCAGGTCTTTTCGATCCCGATTTCGATCCCGATAGTGATGGCGATGTGGATATGGGACCTTTCAACAACTAATGGGTTGGCGCAAAAATTTTGCCGGAGAGTACGCCCTTGATGGTTCGCACCAGCACCAGTCCCCAGACCAACAGTAAAAAAATAACGGAATAATAGTAGAAGATTTCCATGATGGCGAAGCCACTGACCTGCCAGGCGATCCCCGATGCTACCGCCAGTGCCCCGGAAGGGAAGGTGAAGGCCCACCACGACAGGGCGTAAGGAAGTTCAATCCGGGTGAGGTAGTAGAAAGTGACAATCACTGCCATGATGTGCCACCAGGCAGCAAATCCCCAGGTCATCATGATGCCGAAGTTGCACAGGGTCACGATCACTGTCGGATCGATGTTCATGTAAGAATGATGGGAAAACAGATGGATGATTTTGAACAGAATCACGGCGATAATCGCAGGGGGAGCGATACCGATAAAAAAGGTCGCAGCAAAACGACTCATGGGGAGCTCATGGTAGATATAGCGGTGATACACGGCAGCACCGACAAAAATAAACAGAAACAGACCGACACCAAAACTGGCTGTTGATACAGCAATAATTAGCTCTGCCCGGTCTGGAAAGTGAGCGGCAAGTTCATAACCGGAAACAGGGATCAACAGTTTAGAAACCGGAGGGATGTACCAGCCAAAATTAGCGTGCTGAAGCTTGATTTCCTGATGCCGGAAAATGTGGATCAGAATAATAAACCCCATGATATAGATGCCGGTGGTGCCAATCAGCCAGAGGTAATAGCCCAGTTGCAAAGAGACCTCCTGACTGAAAAACAGGGTCGGGTATTTTTTCAGGTTCAGGGCAAAGAGGATCAAGGTAATCGGCATGGTCGGGAAAAAATTTCCGGCAATGGGGTGATTGAGGTCCTTGCGGATATTGTCTGGATAAGCAAAAAACTTGATGGTCCAGGGAATCATGAACAGGACAAAAAGAACCACCGACAGCAGGATAAAAAAGGTAGCCAGAGGTGTTACCCAGCCAGCGTCGATAAAGGAGATGGCCAAAGGAATAACCGCCGTACCCATGATGGCGGCAAACCAGGCCGGACTGAAATGTTCGGTAATGGTTGCCGGGGTTGCCTTGAACGACTCGGACATGAATTTCCTCCGATAATGTGGATGAGAAAGTACTAGCTGCTACATATGTAAAAACATATATATGGTTTTATGATTTTAGTCAATCATTTTATAGGCTGATTGGATAAGGCTAACAAAAACAGGGCGTTTGACAAGGTCTGGAGAGAAGGATAGCCTGCAGGTTCAGGTTGTTATAAGTGGAGGTGCATCATGGCGGATATTTTCATCAGTCCAAACCTCTCAATCCCTGAAGTGGAGATTGATCTGGTTGCTGTGCGCTCTCAGGGGGCGGGGGGACAGAATGTCAACAAGGTCGCCAGCGCCATCCATCTGCGCTTTGATATTCGCAACTCTTCCCTGCCCGATGAGATCAAGCAGAAACTTTTGTCACGCGCCGATCAGCGTATCAGCAGTGACGGTGTTGTCGTGATTAAGTCACAACAATCCCGCAGCCAGTTACGCAACCGGCACCACGCCCTTGCAGCGTTGCAGCAACTGATTGAGTCTGTGCTGGTTACCAGGCCGCCACGTAAAAAAACCAGACCCGGTGCTACTGCCATTGCTAAACGGATCGACCGGAAAAAGCTACGGGGGCAGGTTAAAAATCTTAGAAAAAAAGTTGATCGTCCTCTGTGATATTCCGCTGATACAATCGTACCTTTGCGCTGCAGATATGGCACAAGCTTTCACTGATGTCGGCATGAAGATCAGCGAACACAGCGGGCATAGTTGCGAAGCTCTTTATGTTCTGTGCTGACATGGCCACTATTAAATCCAACGATCCATACATGATCGGATTCCGCCTCATCGCTGGATGTTGACCAGAAATAGGCTGAAATGGTGTCGTTGAAGTAGTGAGTATCGATCGAGGGTGCAAATCTGTCTTTATTTATCAATGATTCCAGCTCATCGACGGCGGGTAGCCGCCAGTTGTTACTGTCTCCGAGGGTTAAATTGTTGCAGTAATTGACTGCCTGCTTCCAGGTTCGTTGCTCGTGTTCGTGTGGTTGTTGCCAGATCAAGCCGCTCGCCTGATCAGTGACAGTCCCGTCGCCGTTGTCGACGTATTCGCTTGCCAGGCTCGGGCGGGGAATAACCAGAGAAAGCATGAGAAGCAGAATTCCTGCCATACTCATAATGTGCTCCTGAGGTGCTTTGCGTTGTAAAACGTAACAGAGAGTTGAGTGCAACGACGAAAAACGATGCGCCCCGCAGAAGGAGACCAGTGGCCGCCTTCTGCGGGTACATGAATCTTGGTTGCGATGACAATGACAGATGGATCTAGTTGATGTGTTCCTGGATCATCTGCTCGACACGTTGCTGAAATTCCGGGTTAACACTCATCTGATTGGCAATGGCGTTGTAGGTTTCAACGTCAAGATCGTGATTGTGTACAGCATCAATCATTTCATCATTCATTCGTTGTTGAATATCTACTGCTTCTGTCTGATCCTGAGCCCCTTGAAGCTGCTCAGAAAATCGATTTTGAATTTGCCCGAGTTCGACGACAGTCGTGGCAAAGTTGTTCAGTGTTGTATCATCGAAGCTTTGCTGTTGGGTCTGCATCTGTTGATCTGCTGTTTCCTGGCCGGAATAATCGGTTTGAGCAAAAACCGGCGTAACGGCCAGAATAGATACTGCGACGAGGGCGGTTAGAAGTTGAAAAAAGTTCGTGGTGTTGATCTTTTCTGTTTTCATTCTTTTTCTCCTTAAGGGGTGGTCGGCTCGCTTCTTTTGATCAAGCGTTAAAAGAAACGGCCACAGTTAAAATTTAACGAGTTGCTTTGTTCCTTTAAATGCAACGTCGATAAAGCACTACAACGCGCATGCCAACGATGCATATAATGACAAGAAAATCTGTAACCTATTATTATAAAGATAGAAAAAATATCTGAGGAGAGGGGAAGACAGGCACTCACTAAACTGCTAAAATGTTCAAAAACAATACATGTAGCAAAATAGAGAGGCTTATGCTGTCAGTTAAAACATTGCGAAAAAGTTTAAGTTTGCGTGCATCGTTGCTGCTTTTTCTGGTGGTGCCGCTAGTTTTTATTCTTTTTGCTGCCGGCTACGTCAGTTTGCAACATTTGGAACAGGAGACCGAGAGGCGCATGCAGGAAGATCTGGAGCTGATTGCTCGTGCCATTCGCGGCCCTTTGGAATATTCCCTCGAGCAAAACCGGGAAGGAAGTGTTCAGCAGGCGCTTGATTCCCTGTTTCGGCTTAAAAGAGTGTACGGCGCGTACCTTTACGATCATCAGGGTAACCGGATTGCGACGAGTGGGGCTCGTGAACCGGACATGAGTAGTGGTCAGTTGGTTAAGCTCGCCGCAGACGGTGACCGTTTAGGCGAGTATCAGCAAACAGAAGATGAACATATTTACTCGTATTTTGTTCCTCTTGCTGATTCGGTAGGGCGAAACATCGGATTGTTGCAATTGACCCGTGAAGGGAGTGATATCAGCGAGTACATTCATCGTATTCGTTCGCAGGCGCTGGTGTTTTTGGGTGTCCTCTCGGTAGTTCTTCTGGCTGTGCTTTTGTACGGTCATCATCGGATTGTCGGGCGTAACTTGCGTAAATTGGTGCAAAGTATGGCGCGAATCGAGCGGGGAGAGCGTTGCCATCGGGCGAAAAACTCCGGACCGGCAGAAATACGTCAGTTATCTTTGGGGATGAACGCCATGCTCGACAGTATGGCACAATCCAAACAGGAGCTGGATCGCCAGGTGCGTGAGCAGGACCGGCTTAAAAGTAAGCTGCTTCAATCACAAAAAATGGCGGCAATAGGGCAATTGGCCGCAGGCGTTGCGCACGAACTGGGATCACCCATCAGTGTTATTTCCGGCAAGGCACAACGGATGTTGCGACGTCAGGACCTGCCTCAGGATATTCAGCAGTCTTTTAATCACATTCTTGAAGCCGTGGCAAAAACTGAACATATTGTGCATCAGTTGCTCGATTTTGGGCGTCAGAACCCGTTGCGCAAAAAAGCTCTGCCCATGGATCAGATCGCCGCCTCTGCGATTGTGCAACTGGAGCCACTGTTGACAGAGAAAGCCGTTAAAACGGTGTGTACCGGAACACCGCCGGTTCCTGTTCTGCAGGTTGACCAGGTTCGTATTGAGCAGGCCCTGGTTAACCTGCTAATGAATGCCGTACAGGCAGTGGAAGAAAACGGTCGAGTTGAATACGGTTGGTTTGATAGCAGTTCGGGTACGGGCTTTTATGTCGCTGACGATGGTCCGGGTATAGCAGAAGATATCCGCAGTCGGTTGTTTGAGCCATTTTTTACAACAAAAACCGTTGGTGAAGGAACCGGTCTGGGGTTGTCTGTAGCGCAGGCAGCCGTACAGGATCACGGGGGTGTTCTTGAAGTCGCAACGTCAAATTTGGGCGGTGCACTTTTTACCATGACTTTTCCCTGTCAGAGCCATAGTGAGGGAGACGATAGAAACCATGAGGCGTGATAAAGAAAAGGTGCTTATCGTTGAAGATGACGA
Organism: Geobacteraceae bacterium; assembly: GCA_007125165.1. Classification (GTDB taxonomy): domain Bacteria; phylum Desulfobacterota; class Desulfuromonadia; order Desulfuromonadales; family Geopsychrobacteraceae; genus Pelovirga. Next base: position 20,929 of record SLDV01000097.1, read on the forward strand.
TTCTTTGCGAGTACTACTTGAAGAAGAACTCAAAGATCTGTCATTGGAGGTAGCAGGTTGTTCAGATGCAATAAATGCCTGGCATACGATTAAAGAGTGGAATCCGGATCTTGTCGTGAGTGACTTGCGCCTGCCCAAAGCCGATGGCCTGTGGTTGCTGCGGCAGGTGCGTGACATGGCCGCACCGCCGGGATTTATCATCATGACTGCCTTCGGTACCGTTTCCCAGGCGGTGAAGGCCCTCAAGCAGGGTGCCGATGACTTTATTACCAAGCCTCTTGATTTGGATCATTTGACGCTCTGCGTAAAAAAAAGTCTGGAGACACGACGATTGCGCCGGGATATCCAGCGTTACCGTGATCTGTTGGATAGCGATGATTTTCATGGGATTGTCGGTTGCAGCCCAGTAATGAACGAACTTTTTTCAACTGTACGACAGATTGGTCGAGCCCAGGGCCCGGTATTGATCACGGGAGAAAGTGGCACAGGTAAGGATCTCGTTGCCCGGGCTGTCCACCGGGAAAGTCTGCGCAAGGAAGAGTCTTTTATCGCTGTAAACTGCGCCGCTATTCCGGCCGATCTGCAGGAAAGTGAGTTCTTCGGCCATGCCGCCGGTTCCTTCACCGGGGCGGACAGCGCTCGAAAAGGGCTCTTTGCTGAAGCGGAAAAAGGTACTCTTTTTCTCGATGAAATTGGAGATATGCCGCTGGACCTTCAGGCAAAGTTGCTGCGCATTCTTCAGGATGGTAAAGCAAGGGCGGTCGGAACAAACCATGAAATCGAAATAGATGTCAGGATTGTCGCGGCGACCAATAGTGACCTGGAACAGGCGGTGCGTTCGGGCGCCTTCCGTGAAGATCTCTACTATCGACTGGAAACCTTCCAACTGCAGGTGCCACCGTTACGTGAGCGCGAAGATGACCTTGACCTGCTGGTCGCGCGTTTCATCGATCTGTTCAATGCCCAGCTTGGTCGACACATTCGCGGCATTTCCTCCGCCGCCCTCGATTTGTTGCGTGCTTATCCTTTTCCGGGTAACGTGCGCGAGTTGCGTAGTGCTATTGAAAGGGCGTTTGCCTTTTGTTCGGATGCTGAAATTTCTACCCGCTGCCTTCCCGAGCGAATCCGTAAAGCAGCAAAAAAACCCCCCTTTCCGGTGGATGGAGAATTTCGCTGGACAAGAGACCAGGGAGAATTCCTTACCCTGGAAGCGATGTCCAATAAGTACGCAGCTTATGTGCTGGACCAGTTGAATGGCAACAAACGGCAGGCTGCCAAGGTCCTCGATGTCAGTCGCGCGACGCTTTATCGTCGACTGGGGGAAAGGTAACCAGGTGATCGAGTGACTGCCTGGATGAGGAAAAAGCAAAAAAGGGTTACAGCTTAAAGCCGTAACCCTTTGATTTTGCTGGTGCCCAGAGACAGAATCGAACTGCCGACACGAGGATTTTCAGTCCTCTGCTCTACCGACTGAGCTATCTGGGCGA
>SLDV01000127.1 GCA_007125165.1 Geobacteraceae bacterium
CTAAAACTTCAGGCCAAAGTCAAAAGAACGGTGGTCTTTATTTCGCACGATCTTGACGAGGCGATGCGGATCGGTGACCGGATTGCCATCATGGAAGGTGGACGTGTGGTACAGGTCGGCACTCCTGAAGAGATTTTACAGAATCCCGCCGATGACTATGTCCGGGCCTTCTTTCGCGGCGTCGACCCCACCAATATTCTTACTGCCGGAGATATTGCTACCGACAGTCAGGTGACCATTATCGCTACCGATGGCAAAAACCCCCGTGCCGCCCTTCAGCGTCTGATCAAGAACGACCGCGAATACGGCTACGTTATCGATAGTGAACGTAAGTATCTCGGGCTGGTGTCCGCTGATGGGCTGCGTGAATTGATTGATCAGTCTGACCGTGAGCCCCGTCTGGCAGACGCCTATATCAAGGAGGTTGTCCCAGCGTCGGCCTCCGCTTCGATGCAGGACATCCTTCCGGAAGTTGCCGCCCACCCGTCAGCTTTGCCGATTATCGATGAAGACGGCAAATATCAGGGAGCCATTTCCAAAAATCTGTTTTTGAAAACCCTGCACCGTAATCAACCGGAAGAATCGGCGGATGAGGATCAGGCAGCAAAGGAAGAGGTCTAACCAATGAAGTTTTTTACTTTTGAAGAGCAGTTGATCCCGCTGGATAGCTGGGTGCAAACATTTGTTAATTGGCTTGTGATCAATTACCGCGATTTTTTTCAGGGGATCAAGGTGCCAATCGAATTGAGCCTGCAAGGTCTTGAATGGCTGTTCACAACGCTCCCGCCGGTTGTTGTCATCCTCCTTTTTGCCCTTGCCGCCTGGCGGTTTGCCGGCAAGGGGGTGGCAGTTTTTACAGTACTGTCTTTTTTCCTGGTGGGTTATCTGGGTTTGTGGCGCGAGACCATGATTACCATATCGATGGTTGTCAGTTCGGTGTTTTTCTGTGCCCTGATTGGTATTCCACTGGGGGTTATGTCGGGGCGCAGTGATCGTTTCCAGTCATTTTTACGCCCCTGTCTTGACGCCATGCAGACCATTCCACCCTTTGTTTATCTGGTTCCGGTGGTCATGCTGTTCAGTATCGGTACGGTTTCCGGTATTTTGGCAACCATTGTTTTTGCTTTGCCGCCCATTGTGCGGTTGACCAGTCTGGGGATTCGCCAGGTGCATCCCGAGCTGATCGAAGCCGCTCTGGCTTTTGGCGCTACTTCCGGCCAGGTGTTGCGCAAGGTTCAAATACCTCTGGCCATGCCCTCTATTATGGCCGGGTTGAACCAAACCCTGATGATGGCCCTGTCGATGGTCGTTATTGCGGCACTGATCGGAGCCGGCGGTCTCGGTAACCCGGTCGTGCAGGGGTTGAATACATTGCAGATTGGTCTGGCGACCATCGGTGGCGTGGCCATTGTCCTGCTGGCGATGGTGCTGGACCGAATTACCCAGGGGATGGCTAAAAAATGATCCCCATTTAATCACATCAAAAAGGAGAGAAGCATGAAGAAACTATTGTTGTTTTTGCTAATGGCGTTGCTGGCAGCGCCGGTTTTTGCCGGATCGCATCAGCCGGGGCAGGGAGTGACGGTAAAACCGGCCCGGGCAACCTGGGATACCGGCTATTTTCAGGAAGCTCTGGTGCGCGCCGGTCTGACAGAGCTTGGTTATAATGTCAGGCAACCGACGGAGTTAACGAATCCGCTTTTTTATCAGTCTGTGTTTTTAGGTGATGTTGACTATTGGACCAATGGCTGGTTCCCCAACCATGTCGGCCAAATGCCGGCGGGGTGGGAGCGCAATGTCGAAATCGTTGGCTACGTTGCCAAATCCGGTGGACTGCAGGGTTATCTGGTTTCAAAAGAGCATGTTGAAAAGTACAACATCAAGTCGCTGGATGATTTCAAGCGCCCTGAAGTAAAAAAAGCCTTTGATGATAATGGCGATGGCAAGGCTGACCTGACGGCCTGCCCTCCGGGGTGGGGATGCGAACAGGTAATTACCCACCACTTTGAGGTATATGACCTGCATGACCACATCAATCCGATCAAGGCCGGCTATTCGGCCAGCATGGCGGACGTTCTGGCGCGTTATAACGCCGGAAAACCGGTTTTTTTCTATACCTGGGCGCCTAACTGGACGATTTACAAATTAAAGCCCGGTGAAGATGTCATGTGGATCAATGTTCCGGAAATCATTCCTCGTGAAGCCCAGATGGCAGGCGTTGACCGCATGACTGTCAGCGGTGTTGAAGGAGCCGTGACCGATCCGTTAAAAGCCGGCTTTGTGGTCAGCGATATTCAGGTTGTTGCCAATAAGAAGTTTCTGGCGGACAATCCGGCAGCGAAGAGATTTTTTGAAGTATTCAACTTACCGCTGATCGATATCAACGAGCAGAACACCAAAATGAATGAAGGCGAGAACCGCCAGCAAGATGTCGAGCGTCATGCCCAGGAGTGGATCGAAAACAACCGTTCTCAGTGGGACGAGTGGCTTGCCGAAGCACGTAAAGCTGCCAACTAACAACAGCTTGACCACCACCAGGCCGGAGTTTTTGTGCCGGTCTGGTGGTGTGCTAGTCTTGTTCGAATAATCCCTTAAACCACCGAATCAGCGATTTTTTTCATTGCCCCAAAAGCATTTGTCATATTCTGGGCAAAGCCTTTGTTTGAAGGCTCAGCTTTTCCCTCATCGTCGCCAAGCAGATCAACGATCAATTCCGGTGAGTAGATCAAGAAGCGGATTTCGGTTTTCCCTCCCTTATTGTAAACAGAAAAAAACTTCTGCACAAAGACGCTGCGCTCCGGGTTGGCAGGCAGGGATTTGCCGGAATTTTCCGGCTTGCACATCTGGATCATGGCGTGGCGGTAATTGTCCGGCATGTTCACTCCCTGATTACGATAAAATGCCACCAGGTCAGATCTGTCGAGATGATGGACGCTGAACCCTGATGCGACAATCGCCTTTTTCAGATCTTCGATCAGAACTTCAAAAGGCTTGTCGGAACTGTTGCGGTAAATGGATACATCGGCCATGATGTTGTCTCCTTGTCGTTGCTAAAGCTGATGCCTTATTTTTAAACTGCAATTTACATATCGTAATATTCAGGTAAATGAATGTCAACCGCTTCGTTTTTGTTTTGCCACAACTGTTCAGCACAGGCACCCCATCCCCGCGTTTAGAGTAGACTGAATAATAACCTTTTGCCTTCCGTAGGAGTTGTTAATGGCCGCTGCCCCGGTAATTTTCTGGTTCCGTCAGGATTTGCGCCTGGCTGACAATCCTGCTCTGGCAGCGGCCGCCCGGCAGGGTGTTGTCATGCCGGTCTATATTCTTGATGATGAAGAATCGGGTCAGTGGCGGATGGGTGGTGCCAGTCGTTGGTGGTTGCACCGTTCTTTGCAGCAGCTTGAACAGCAGTTACAGGGGCACCTGCGGTTTTTTTCCGGGAAGGCCGGGGATATTCTACAAAGCCTGTCAAGGGAGGTCGGCGCAGAAAAGGTTTTCTGGAGTCGCTGCTATGAGCCCTGGCGTATTGACCGCGATCGCCGGATCAAGGAAAACCTGAACCATGCGGGCATTGTCGTGCAGAGTTTTAACGCCTCCTTGCTGTGGGAACCCTGGGAGGTGCTCAAAGGAGACGGTACCCCCTACAAGGTGTTCACACCCTATTATCGCAAGGGGTGTCTTGGGCGCAATGTGCCGAGAGACCCTACGGACCCTGTTGTGAGCCTGCGATTTCAGCCACTGACAGAATTGTCCGGTTCCTGCCACCTGGATGAACTGGAGCTGCTGCCGCGTCAATCCTGGCACAAAAAACTGGAGCATCATTGGCAGCCGGGAGAGACGGGAGCGCATCTGCGCCTTGATCAATTTGTCACAAACGGGCTCCATGGCTACCGCCAGGGGCGCGATTTTCCGGCGTTGAAGCAGACCTCCAGGTTGTCACCGCATCTGCATTTCGGCGAAATTTCTCCCCAGCAGATACGACAGGCGCTCTTGACAGCAGCGGCAAGAGGAAATGTTCCGGAAGCTGATCTTGACCATTTTTTAAGTGAATTGGGCTGGCGCGAATTTTCTTATTATCAGCTTTATCACGTCCCCCATCTGCCTGAACGTCCTTTGCGTGTTGAGTTTGAGCGTTTCCCCTGGGTTTATGATGAGCAGAGGCTCAAGCTTTGGCAACGCGGGATGACCGGTTACCCGCTGGTCGACGCAGGGATGCGCGAACTCTGGCAGACCGGCTTTATGCATAATCGGGTACGGATGGTGGTTGGATCTTTTCTGGTGAAAAATTTGTTACTCCCCTGGCAGCAGGGGGAAAATTGGTTCCGGGATTGTCTGGTCGATGCCGACTTGGCCAGTAATTCCGCCAGCTGGCAGTGGGTTGCCGGTTGCGGCGCTGATGCTGCTCCCTACTTCCGCATCTTTAATCCGGTGACTCAGGGGCAAAAATTTGACCCGCAAGGTGATTATACTCGCCGCTACGTGCCGGAAATTGCCGCTCTTCCCGACAAATATCTGCACGCGCCCTGGGAGGCGCCTGGTGAGCTGTTGGAACAGGCGAATATTGTGCTGGGACGGGATTACCCCCTGCCGATAGTCGACCTGAAAGTGTCACGGCAGCGGGCGCTGGCCGCCTATCAGCAGATGCGCCATAGTGGTTGATGGAAAGCAGAAAAGGCAGTGGTCCACGGAAATCACGGAAGACACGAACAAAATCATAGAGAGGTCAAATAGATAATTTGATTAGCACTTATCTTCCGCCAACTCTCTTGTCCCGGGAGAGAAGGTGGTTGAGAGCCGGATGAAGGGGCCTGAAAAGGTCAAAATCCCCCTCACCCTGGCCCTCTCCCTCAGGGAGAGGGGATAAGGCGGTATCTACGAAGATTGATAATAATCAGTACAGATAATCTAGCCCCTATGGTGAATATCGCTTTTGCTTTGAAGGTTACATTCCGTGCTTTTCGGTGCTGTCCGTGGACATGGAAGTGATTTTCCTGTCATTCTTCAGACATCCGGCGTAGCTGCCGGACGATCACCTCGTTGAGTTGACTGCTGGTTTTTTCCAGTGCTTCGCTATCCTGTTTTTGCAGAGCGTGAAAAAACTGACTGCAAACCTTGCGATCGTCACTGTTCCAGTGGCTGGTATAGCCTTTTTTGTCGCCGTCCTGCTCTTTAAGTAGAGATTTTCGGTCATAGTCTCGCCGTCCGTGAGCCCAATTGATGACATGAGAGGTAAAGATCAGGCAGCGATCGATGAGAATAAAAAGGAGTTGGATATTGACTGCCGGGCCAACCTGAATTGATTCACCACCGACCTTAAAGCCGAGAAGTTTAAAGCCATCAAGCAGATCCTTCCCCTTAAAAAGGGTGCCGGCGGCACCGAGAAATCCCCCCAAGGCAGAAAATACCCCGAAACTGACGCCCCCGGCCGCCAGATCGACACCGGCACCGACGGCCGCCCCACTGATGGCGCCGGCAACAACCAGTTGTCTGTCGGTCAGACCCAGAAATTCCCAGGTTCTGTCACTGAATAGATCCTCCTGGAGGATGGAATGAGGCGGCACTTCCAGATCAAAAATATTGTGTTTATACAGGGTCCGGATCGCCTTACGGGTCTGATCTTCCCGGCGACTGACATCGTCCATGTAGTTCTGAACCAGTTTCTGTTTGACCCGGGTTTCGTCGTCGCGTTCCTTACAGGTTGCCGTCGTGCGATAGTCAAGAACCGTGCGCAACAGATCCACGATGAGGTCGGCGGTGCGCTGATTACGTGCGCGCCAGTCGGACTCAAAGGTGGTGATGACTTTTTTCAGAACCGGTTCCAGGCGCTGGTCAATGGACTTGAGACTTTCCAGCAGTTCGATGCGCTGGACGTAGTTGGCCCGGAACGAGTTGAAAATCCGGATGGCGTTGAAGTGCTTGCGGAACTCGGAATGCCAGATGTCGAGATAGCTGCTGTCATCTTCTTTACTGTTGATCACCGCCAGGCGCGGAGCGCCGGTTAGACGCAGAATTTCCATTTCGGTTTTGTCCGTGTTACGCACCGGTCGCGACCCGTCAACGACGAAAATGACCCCGGCCCCTTCTGCTATCGGCGTTAACAGGCTGCATTCGTCATGAAAATCAGGGTCATTGTTGTGCGTTGCGATGAAGGTTGACAGGAGCTGCTCGGACGGCCCGTCATACGTTTGCATCCAGTCGAGGGTCTGACGCGGATTCTGGAATCCCGGCGTGTCGACAAAGCGGATGATTTCCTGCTCATCAATGATGACCGGAAAATGCTGGACCTCGGTTGTTTCTCCCGGCGTTGGACTGACCCGGACGCTGTCATCTTCCGCCAGGGTTGAAAGGACGGATGATTTGCCCTCATTAGGGTGGCCGATAATGGCAAATACGGGAACAGGTGTATTCATCAGGGCCTCACCAGGGGGAAGACATCAAGGTAAGGATCAGCCAGGGCTTTGGTTGTCTTCAGCCAGACCTTGAGATCCTGTGATTGAACCGGGGTCAGTGGATTATTGACGGATGGTTTGCCGATCAGAGCGACCGAGAGGGGCGCTGATGATCCGATCATCAGGCGCAGTTGTTCAAGTAATGTCGTTACTTCACGGATCGGCGGCTGCCAGGCTTCCTGCAGCACAATAACGCCGCCGAGGTCCCTGTCTTTCAGGGTTCTGGTGACCTGTGCCAAAAAATCCGGAGCGGATTGTTCAATGGAACCGTAACGGACCGGTATCAGTGGGTTGCTTTTGTCAACGCCGGTCAGGTGAGAAGCAAGGTCATCGATAGGGCAGGTATCCCAGAGTTCATCAGGAATCACCACCAGACGACCGCTGCCTGTTAGCTCAACCGTCTCCAGGTTGTGTTTTTGTGCAGGAGTATTGACTCGCGCGGACAGGGGCGCTATCTGTCCCTGTGCTTCGGTTTGTACGACAGGGGTCAGCATGCGCCGTCGTAATTGATGGTAACCGGCACTGTCGCAGGGGAGTCCGGATAATTTAGACTTCAGTTGATAGTACCCCCAGCCGGCAAGAAGCAGCCGCGGCAGAAGACCGTAGGTCAGAACACCACAGACCAGAAACGGCCACCAGGAGGTAAGCCCTTCACGGGTCAGGCGCCAGTTGCCCTCAATCAGAATAATCTTGC
>SLDV01000010.1 GCA_007125165.1 Geobacteraceae bacterium
CATCCGGCAGTTCCCCATGATCCGCACCCAGCACCCAGGCGGTATCGAGCCCTGCGTCATACAGAATCAGAAAATCGCTGCTCTTTCCTCCATAACGCATGACCGGATTGCTACGCAGAACGTCCTTGTCAATTGCTACCGCTTCCGTTGCCGTACGGAAGCCGAACACTTCTCTTTTAGCAGGGAAAAGGGAACTTTCATTCATCGTCGGAAAGATCGGCCGGGATTGTTCGACATAATAGCCGCCTTTCGGCTGGTAGGTGCCGTAGGGGTCGCGACGGTAATTGCGGGCAAACCCGGTCCGTTGAGACAGAACCTCCGTTTGCGGATGACGGGCCAACCAGCGCTCCCAGGTCGTCCAGACGACTCGCATCTCCTGCAAGGTTTGACCGGTGAGAGGACCACGAACACCGGTTGCGGCAATTTGTGACCAGTAGGTGTCGGTGGCGCGGTCATACATGAGCACATTACTGTTCACCAGCCGGCCGGATACGCCGAGTTCGGTGTCCCCCCGGTAAAAGCCGATGCCGGTTCCGGTCAAAGGACAGTAGGTAACGGCAATATTGCTGTCGCCAATAACATCATTGACGATTTCATGCCAGACCAGGATATTCTGGGGATAGGCACGGGCCTGACCATCCAGATACACCCCCATGACAATGTCATCACTGCCAAGGCCGGCCTGGGCTGCGGTCACGAAGCGAGGCTTGTCAATGGATGGAATGCCGTCCTTGCCGGGACCGCCAGACAAACTGGAACGCCAGTACTGCTCCGGCTCATGTTCGAGTAGCAGCTCCTTGCCGACCGGGATGGGTGGTTGTGCCCAGGCCGCTTGCACGGCCAGTAAAAAGAACAGAATCAGGACATATCGCAGCAGCATCGCGCTTTCCTTTCTTGATGTGTTTGCATACTATTTCGTCTGAAGGCTGAAATAGTTACCCCTGATTTGAAACTAACGGATTTGAACCCCGGATAGCTGCCGTTAACCGACGGAAGCCTGAGCTCAATGGTTATCATATTCAGCGTATCATGCTATGGTTTCTGCAAATAAAACCCTATCAGAAGACCCAAGATGACCTCTTCACCCACAGATCAGCAGCTTGCCGAAGCCATGCGCAAAGCCCAGGCGGGTGACGGTAAGGCTTATCATCAACTGCTGACGGATATCACTCCGCTGATTCGGGGTTTTATCTACAAGCGCCTGGGGGATCACAACGAGCTGGAGGATCGACTCCAGGACGTCCTGCTGGCCATCCATCGCGCCGGCCACACCTTCAACAGTGATCGCTCCTTTTTGAACTGGATGTTTGCTATTGCCGATTACAAGGTCAAGGATCATCTGCGCAGCCATTACCGGCGTAAAGCGGCGGGAACCCAGGTGGGCCTGGAAGCGGTTGCAGAACTGAGCGCGCCGCAGTTGCGCCTGGCGCTGGATGATCGGCAAACCTTGGAAAGATTGCTTGAAACTTTATCCCCGCGAGAGCGAACTATTGTCCAGATGATGAAAATCGAGGGGCATAGTGCCCGGGACGTGGGGAACAGCCTCGGCATGAGTGAGGGCGCCGTCAAGGTCGTCGTTCACCGCGCCATGAAAACCCTGGCGTCACAGGCCAGGCAGGAAGATTCTCATGCAAACCAGTGACCTTATCTCCCGACTTGCCCACGAGGGCGCACCAAAGCCGGCACCCAAGGCTTCCGCTGTTGTGCTGCGCCTGCTGCTGCTGGCGACCCTGTACTTTATCCTGTTGGTGGTGATCCACGGGTTGCGCGACGATATCGGTCAAAAACTGCAGCAAAGCTTGTTTTTAAGTGAAGTTCTGCTGATGCTGAGTATTGTTCTGCTCAGTGCGCTGGCTGCCGGCTGGCTCAGCCTGCCCGACATCAACCAGAAACCCTGGATCCGCTTTGTGCCTCTGGCACCCCTGGGCCTGTTTGTCGGCCTGCTCATCTACGGCATGTGGAACTTCAGTACCCTGACCCTAAGTGAGTGCCTGCAACTGAGTCGCTTTGATTGTGTCGTGCGCATCATCCTCTACGGGTTGTTGCCGGGGGGAGGCATGTTTTATGTCACAGCCAAAGCCGCCCCCACCCGCTGCTGCTGGGCCGGGAGCATGATCGGTCTGTGTGTTGCCGGTCTGGGCTATATTCTGCTGCGACTGGTGGATCCCAGTGATGATCCAATGCAGCTTGTGGTCTGGCACTTTCTACCGGTGATGTTTATGATGGTAGTCGGGATGGTTCTGGGACGACGACTGCTGGGGCGTTGGCAGGGTTAGACGGGTGTGTTATCGGCAAAACAGCCGACCCTGATGATATCAAGTGGGGCCCATAAATGTCTGGTATGTGCATTATAATAAACACCCACGACCCTGAGATTGAGTCAGTGGGCTTCGATGTATCATCATTGGGCTCCTAGGGCTGTTTGCCAATAGTCCCGGTTCGAGGTGGCGGGTTGGTGGCCGCACTACTGCTGAGGGAAGGTTCTCTGGACAATCCGGCGAGGAAGTCCAGCGTGTCAGCAAAGGCGGGCGTCCAGTGGCGCAGCGGCAGGGACAGACTGGCAACCACCGCAACGTGGCCATTGCCCTGATAGAAACGGGTTTTGGCTGCCACCCCATGAGCGCGTAATTTGTCAGCCAGATTTTGGCTGTGGTTAACCACCACGGTGTTGTCACTAAGGCCATGAATCAATAGGCTGATGGGGCTGTTCTGGTCGACAAAGTTAATGGGGCGTGACACCGCCAGTGGTTCAGCCGGGGCAAAAATCCGCTGTAATTTTCGGCTGCTGAGATCGAAATCGTCATAGGGACCGGCATAACCGATCAATGCCGTGATCAGCTCATGGTCAAGACCGCTAGCCTCCAGATAGCTGGGGTTGTAGGCCAACATGGCGGCGATATGGGCACCAGCGGAATGTCCCATCAGCACGATCCCACGGTCCGCAAACCCCTCGCGTTCAAGCCAGGCCAGCGCATCAGCACCATCGACGATAAAATCGGGAAACAGATGTTCCGGGTAGACGCGGTAATCGGGAATGGCTACCAGATAACCCGCATCCGCAAAAGCCTGACCAATAAAACGGTAGTTATCCTTACTTCCACTTGCCCAGCTTCCACCGTAAAAAAACACCAGGGTTGGTGTATCAGCTCTTTTTTGTTCCGGCAGATACAGATCAAGTTGCTGGCGCGGATGATCACCATAGCGAGCGGTGATGATTTCAGTATAGCCATCATTGGGCACGGCCAGATCGAGCATGCCGTAAACACAGCCTTGCAATAACACCAGCAGGGGCAGTATCAGCAATAATCGGCCATGTTGATGTGTGATTATCGGGTCCGTTAGCATATCTGTCTGGCTCTTAGTGATAAGAATTTATTGGCCTGGGCAATACCTTTGGCCTCTTTCAAGAGCAAAAGAGTGACAGGGTTTGGCTTTTCACCGTTATTGCTCAGCTCTCAGCTCTTCAATGACTTAATCGACCAAAGGTTTTATGTTTTGTTCTACTCCATGACGTAAGCAGTATCAGATCCAGGCTGTCCGGGTGAGATTAAACTCGTAGCCCAAGACAGGGATATCAGGGAATAAGTTAAAATTGGTAACCGATACCGACATAGGCGCTGGTAACAAGATCGTCCTCAACAATCGGACTATTGCTGATTTCGTCAGCCAGTCGGGTCACGGCAATTCGTCCGCTGACCGACCAGTGCTCACGGAACAGATAGTTCGCCATCAAACCTAACTGCACGAGTAGTGAGCTGTCGACCTGGTATGCCGGGCGGGCAATCGTTGCTTCTACCGATCTGACACCATAGTAATAATTGACAAGCTGACTACTCTGCCAGATTGCGGACACAAAGGGACTGACGAAAAAACGCTGCAGAGGAAATCCCTTACTGAAAGTCAGTTTGGCTTCGTGGCCATTGTGCTCGTCAAGTACGTCACTTAGCAGTGTGGCGCTGAATCGACCAAGGTCTGTTGCCAAAGAGACCTGCAGCCCGGCCTCCAGGGTTCCGTTTCGATCCGCCATTCCTCGCAAAAAATCGCTGTCGCTACTGTCATAGCCAGCCATGCGATAACTGCTGAGCAAGGACAGGGTTAAATTATTTTGCTTAACAAGATCGTAGCCGACATTGGTGCCGCGCACAAAAAAACGTTCTCCTTCATAAGCCAATAAGGGCAACGCCAGAATCTTCCTGTCGGCACCCCGATAGGGATTAGTGCTAATAACCGAACCCAGACCCACGGTAAAGGTTGATTGCCTTTCGCCAGTGTTGCTGTTGTCCGCAAGACTGCTGCTGCACCAGATAAAAACGAGTATCAACAGACACATCGAATGAAGTAGTAATTTTCTCATAACCTGGCCAACCTTTTTATGGACGTTATGGCACCCCAAGAATTTAGTTCAACCAGAGTACCATCAATGAAGAGGGAGCAACTCGATTTCATATTACCCCGACGCTGAAAGAACAGTCAAAATTGACAAAAATAGATCCTTGCTAATTTATCCTGTTATGCCTAGCCCCGGAGTGGGGAGGATGGTCCAAAAAGTTGTGCCGAATTATTTCAAGGAAGAAAAGTGCCTGACGGGATTCTGTCTTGTTATTCCTGGGTTATCAGAAATCCCCGCCTGGATCGGCAAGCGGGACTTTGATCTTCTTAAGGTGGTGATTTTCGGGACTGTTCTGTAACACGCCAAGCTCTTATGCCTCTCGTCCCCAACCGACCCCATTTTCCGAAACAGCAATGACAAACTACATGTCTATCTGATCCAGGGGAAAAATTGGTCTTGGTACATTGTGGTAGGGTAGCCGATCGTAACGTGGGGTGCAGAGTGCACCGCTGTCACAGACGATAATTTGTCCGGCAATCGGCTCGAACGCTGCTCGAAAGTGTTGCATCGACTTTAGAGCTACAACAGCTTTGCTTTGCGGGTCGATGCCAAAAGTTTTGAATTGCTGCAAATCGAGTATTTGCCGGGGGATAGTGACTACCAATATGTCAATTCCACCGACACGGATGACGGCACTGGGGCCGAAACTGCCGGGGAGCCCATGAATCATTGGACCATCGCCAACAAAATTCCCGTCGTCGAGGGAAACGAGTTCGGCTTCTACAGCGAGCGGAGCACCACCAAACTCAGGATCGGTTTTGCCTCCCAGCTCAATCTGAACCCGACCGCCTACTTTACAATGGTGCAATGATTGTACGACTTGACTATCCACCATGGGACCAAAGCAGGCATTGGCCACCCGCGCATCGAGCAATGCGCTCAATAACGCTGTTGAATCGCCATAGCCACCGGCGCCGGGATTGTCCGCATAGTCGGCAATGATCAGTGGCCCATTGCCAGGTTCGTAGTCCGCTGCTATTGCTGCCGACTCGGTCACACTGAGATAATCGTTGAGCACTTCAAAACGCCGATTCCAGATATCAGCAGCGATGGATTCGGCGAAGGTCTTATGTGCAGTAAAATCACCCTGCCCGGTCACTGTTACCGTTGGGCCAACCTCTTTGACATCGGCGCCGGCAAACCCGGCATTGATGCTGACCGCAAAAACATCCGGCTGCTCCTCATAGAGTCGAGCTGCAGCAATACGTTCGATCATCGGGCCGATGTCGGTTCGGCCGCCATTGACTTCTTCGAGCATCGGTCGACCAACCCGGATCGTCTGCGGCGTGATTGCGCCGGCCATCGTTTGCTGCAGAATATCTCCAGCCTGCCGGCCGATATCGCGCATATCGACGTGCGGGTAGGTTTTGAACGAAACAATAATGTCCGCCAACGCGCACATCAGCCTGCTGACATTGGCATGAGGGTCGAGAGTGATAGCTATCGGCATTTTACTGCCCACTTGACTGCGGATGCGGCGCAACAATTCACCTTCGCCATCTTCGCTGAAATCGAGCCCCATCGCACCGTGCAGACCGAGTAGAATCCCATCGAACTGATGATTTTTTATGCTGGAAAGAATCGGCTCGCAGAACCAGTCAAAGGCCTTGCGCCTTATTTTTCCGCTGGGGCCGGCGGCGGCACTGAGAACATGGTTGACCTGCCAGTGATGAGCCCTACCGGCATCAAGAAAACCAGCCAGCTCGGTATTCTTGTCGCCACGCTCAGCAATGGCGGCGGCCCCCATAAGGGCATAACGGGACATGAAGGCTTGACGCCCGGTTTTGTGCAAACTGAAAGAATTGGTTTCGTGTGAAATCTCTGCGGTCAGTACATTAAAACCCATGGGGAAATCCGTGGCAGTAAAAGGAAAATGATGGGAACGGCGATTGAGATAGAGGCTTCAGGTCTCGTGAAAAACGAGGGTCATCATCAAGGCCCGACGATGTTCATCATATACCATTGAGGACATTGTGTTCGTTTTCTTTTCCGCATGGTCGTGACACAAACAATTTATGCGGCATGCCATGTGACTAAACTGCCCGGCTAGAACTGCTTAACAATAATATTTTATCTATTTTCCAGTAGTTTGTGCCACAGTGTGTTAGATTGACAAATGAAGATCGCCCGGTGGGAATTTATTTCCACAGCAACCAACCTTAGTTGGGACCTCTCGTTGACAATCGGCCAATACTGGTCGGTACGATTCCGTTGCCTCCTCTGAGATTTATATTCAAAGGAGTAGCTATGTTAGTAGTCCCACCCTTGGCACCTTTAAACGCGTCCGAAACCATTCTCACCTCTGACAAAAAAGAATGTCCCCTGGCCGTGTCATCTCAATCGATGGAAGGCAACCCGCGCACTGCCACTGCAATTATCTATTGCGAAGCTAACTTTGGTGATATTGACGGAAAAACTGCAAACGGTCTGATCAGACGATCAGAAAAATACCAGATCCTTTCGGTGATCGACAGCAAGCAAGCTGGTCTTGATACCGGCATGGTCCTCGACAATAAACCTAACTTTATTCCCATCTGCCGCGACCTTGATGACTCCCTTGCACACGCCGGTTATGTGCCCGATTCCTTTATTTTTGGGATGGCGCCAGCCAGTGGCATGCTCTCGAAACACGAGCGTGGCCTGGTGCTTGAAGCGATGAGTCACGGAATGAACATCGTCAACGGACTTCATGAATTTCTCAACGACGACCCGGTCTTTGCCGCAGC
>SLDV01000112.1 GCA_007125165.1 Geobacteraceae bacterium
GGACATGCGTGATGCCTGCTATATTTTTACGACGTCCGGCTCCACTGGTGTGCCCAAGGCAATTCTTGGCAGCTATCGCGGTTTAAGCCATTTTATCCGCTGGGAAACCAGCGAATTTGGTTTTGATGAGTCGACTCGTGGCAGTTTGCTGTCGCCGGTGACTTTTGACGTGAGTTTGCGCGACATTTTTACCCCGCTGGCGGTTGGCGGTTGTGTGTGTATCCCTGCCGAGAAAACTATCCGGGACCCTGCCGGTCTGTTCCGCTGGATGCGCAATAACAGAATAAGTCTGACCCACATTGTACCGACGTTGTTCCGGCTTTTGACCCGGGCGCTGCTGGAACAGCAGGAGTGTGATCCGCTTCCGGATCTGACATATATCCTGTTGGCGGGTGAGGCCTCCTACGGCAGTGATGTAGAAAAGTGGCGCCAGGCGGCGGGTTTGACGGCCCAAATCGTCAATCTATACGGTCCCTCTGAAACGACCCTGGCGAAAATGTTCTGCCGGATTGCGGATGGTTCTGTGGCGACCGGGGAGATTCTGCCGATCGGTCGTCCTATCCCCGATACCAGGGTGATGATTCTTGCTGATGGTCGCGAATGCGGGGTGGGGGAAGCCGGTGAAATCTATCTTGGCACAGAATTCCGGAGTAAGGGGTACTACCGTGATCCGGAGTTGAACTTCCGGCACTTTGTGGTTAATCCCCTGTCTTCAGACCCGAACGATATTCTTTACAAAACAGGAGATCAGGGGGAGTTCCTGGCGGATGGCGGGGTGAAGTTTCTGGGCCGCCTCGACGGGCAGGTAAAACTGCATGGCAAGCGTACTGATCTTGGTGAAATTGAAACTGTATTGCGGCAGTATGCCGGTATCCATCAGGCCGCTGTCGCGGTAAAACAGGGGGACAGTGACAGTCAGCGGCTGGTGGGGTATATCGTTCATGATGGGGATGATGACTTGTCCGTGGAAGAGATGCGAGCTTTTCTGCGTGAAAAGCTGCCTGAGTACATGGTGCCGCAGTTTTTTGTCTATCTGGACGCGCTGCCGTTGACTCACAGCGGCAAGGTTGATCGCAATGCTCTGCCGGACCCGGGCCGCAGGCGGCCACACTTGTCAACGCCTTACGTCCCGCCGCAAAACGATGAAGAAAAAACCCTCTGTTCCATCTGGGGAGATGTTCTGGAAATCGATGAGATTGGCACCCGTGATGGTTTTTTTGAACTGGGTGGTTCTTCAGTGCTGGGAATGCATGTTGTAGAGCGAATCAGGAGTGTTTTTACCATTAATATCCCTGTTGTTAAACTTTTCGAGTTTCCGAATGTCGCCTTGTTGGCTGGTTACCTTCGTGATTCAACGGAAGATGGGGACGCTTTTGCCGGGCTGGATGATCGTGCCCGTCGCCGTCGTGCTGCAATGATGGCCAGAAAAAAATGAAAAGTGCCCTTTTCTCTTGTTGAAAAATGAGGAGGGAACAGCTATGGCAGGTGATACGTATGAGGTTGACGAGCAGGCCGTTGCAATTATCGGTATGGCAGGCCGATTCCCGGGAGCAGATAATATCAATGCGCTCTGGAAAAACCTGTGCGCCGGTGTCGAATCCATCAGGTTTCTTCAGCAAGACGAACTTGACCCGAGTATCAGTGACAAACTCATCAACGATCCTGCCTATGTTCGTGCACGGGGTATTTTGCCGGATGCTGAGTGTTTCGACGCTGCGTTCTTTGGTATCAGCCCCCGCGAAGCTCAGATTCTCGATCCGCAACAAAGGGTGTTTCTGGAAGTCTCCTGGAATGCTCTGGAGGATGCCGGTATAGACCCGGATGTGTGCGACGGGCCCATCGGTGTTTTTGGCGGAGCTGGATACAATACCTATTTTCTGAATCATGTTCTGGCCAATCAACAGCAATTTCATGCCCTGGGTGAACATCAGGCGATGCTTGCCAATGCGCCAGACTATCTTGCCACCCGCGTTTCCTACAAACTGAATCTGAAGGGTCCGAGTATCAGCTTGTATACCGGCTGTTCAACCTCTCTTGTTGCCGTTTCCTGTGCCGTTGACAGTTTATTGACTTATCAGAGTGATGTTGCCCTGGCCGGCGGGGTCTTTGTCTGGTGTCCGCAATATAGCGGTTATCTGTATCAACCTGGGGAAATATTTTCTGCTGATGGTCATTGCCGACCTTTTGATTCACGGGCCAATGGCACAGTCTTCAGTAATGGTGCCGGCGTTGTGGTGCTCAAGCGACTTGCGGAGGCATTACAGGATAATGATCGAATTTACGCGGTGATCAAAGGGGCGGGGGTAAATAATGACGGTGCCCTCAAGACCAGCTTTACTGCTCCCAGCGTAGAAGCCCAGGCAGCGGCTGTCGCCATGGCGATGGCCAATGCTGATGTCAGCCCCGAGACCATCGGCTATATTGAAGCCCACGGAACCGGCACCATTATAGGTGACCCGATAGAGGTTGAAGCCCTGTCCCGAGCCTTCCGGTCAGGCACTGATGCGAAGGGATTTTGTTCGATTGGTTCCATCAAGGCCAATATCGGGCATCTGGACGCTGCTGCCGGCGTCGCCGGTTTGATCAAGGTGGCACTGATGCTGAAGCACAAGCAGATGGTGCCCAGTATCAACTACCTGCACGCCAATCCGGAGATCAACTTTGCCGACAGTCCATTTTATGTCGGCACGGCGTTGAAGGACTGGCCTCAGGGTCCACATCCGCGCCGGGCAGGGGTTACATCCCTCGGGGTCGGCGGTACGAATGTTCACCTGCTGCTGGAGGAAGGGCCGCAAGGGGAGTGCTCCGGCCCGTCACGGCCGCTGCAACTGCTGCTGCTGTCGGCGAAGACGAAAAAAGCTGTCGTGGCAGCGGCGGATAAACTCAAAGGCCATTTGCAGGATCATCCCGAAACGAATCTGGCGGACATTGCCTGGACGTTGCAGACCGCCAGAAAAAAGTTTTCCAGCGGATGTTTTGCTGTCTGTTCCGATGTTGCCGATGCTGTTGAAGTGCTGGAAGCAGCCACAGCACCGCGGTTGATGCATCGTGAGTCAATGGTGACACCTCCGGACGTGATATTTATGTTTCCCGGCCAGGGGAGCCAGTACCTGAAGATGGGGCTGGGCCTCTATCAGCAGGAAAAGGTCTTCCAGGGTGCGCTGGATCGTTGCGCTACTCTGCTGAAGGAACATCTGCAGGCTGACCTGCGTGATATCCTTTTTGCAACTGGCAGCGGCAGCGAACATGCTGAAGCGACATTACGTCAAACCTGTTATCAGCAGCCGGCCCTGTTCAGTATCGGCTACGCCCTGGCTGAACTCTGGAACAGTTGGGGCGTGCAGCCGTCGGCAATGATCGGCCACAGTATCGGAGAGTATGTGGCGGCTTGTCTGGCGGGGGTATTTTCGCTGGAGGATGCTCTGCGCCTGGTCGCGGCCCGTGGTCGGCTGATGCAGGAGATGCCTGCCGGCTCCATGCTGTCTGTACGTTTGCCCGCCGCACAGGTCGAGGAACTCATTGCTGAGCCATTGTGCCTGGCGGCTGTTAATGCGCCATCCTTGTGTGTGGTGTCCGGTCCGACCGCAGATATCCAGCGATTGCAGAAGCAGTTGGAAGAGCAGGACATCGGCTGTGCTTTTCTCAATACCTCTCACGCCTTCCATTCGGCGATGATGGACCCTATTGTCGCACCATTTTCCGAGCTGGTACGAACGGTTCCCATGTCAGCTCCGAAGATCCCCTATGCGTCAACGGCGACCGGCACCTGGGTTACAGACGAACAGGCGACAGACCCGAGCTTCTGGGGCAGACAGTTGCGGGGCGCGGTTCTTTTTGCCGATGGAATTACTGCGCTGCTCGAATCTCCGGCCTGTGTTCTTCTGGAGCTTGGCCCGAGAAATACGGCGACAACCCTGGCGAAGCAGCAAATAACTGAGGTGAAGCGTCAGATTGCTGTCCCTTCTCTGGGTAGTACAGTTGAAGATCATGGGGAGCTGGCGGCAATGCTCAATGCCGCAGGGCACCTGTGGACGGCGGGCGCTACTATTGACTGGAATGCTTTTTATCGTAAAGAAAAGCGCAGTCGCACCTGGTTGCCGGGCTACCCTTTTGAGCGCCGGCGCCATTGGCTGGAGGCCCCTGTGGCGGATCAGTCAAGATCGTCAGTGATAGTGGCGGAGCAACAGTCTGGTTCGATTGATGAGAGCGAGTCTGAAGATCACATACTGCCGAAGGTTGTTGTCGATGATGACCTGGATCCACGTCGGCAGAAAGTCGCTCGTAAATTGGCTGCAGTCTGGCAGGAACTGCTGGGTGTTGATGAAATTGACCTGAATGATAATTTTTTTGATCTGGGTGGAGATTCACTGATGGCCGCCCGTTTACGGGCTCAGATCAACAAGGCTTTTGATAAAATTATTGATGCCGGTGATTTTGTCTCAGCACCGACGTTCGGCGGTATGATAGATCTTCTTTATGAGGGTTCGATATCGACAGAAAACACATTAAAAGCAGATAGTTATTATTCTATTGTTTCAGTGCCGCCTGAAGAGTGTCGGGGTGATATTCTGGCTTTGTGGGAGCGTAATTTTCCAGGGTTGATGGTGGAACGCTTTGATTGGCTCTATCAGCAAAATCCCTATGGTCCGGCAACCTGCCTGCTGGTTAAAGATGTCGCCACCCATCAGACGGTTGGTGCTCACGGTGTGTTTCCGCGCCGTTTTGTCATTAATGGTAAGCCCACCCTTGGCATACTGGGTGGCGATCTGGCCATCGATAAAGAACATCGAACTCTGGCGCCGGCGGTTCTTCTACAGAAAGCGGTTCTTGCTCTGTGTGGTAAGCGTCCGTTCAGCTTCTATTATGGCTTTCCCAATGATCGCTCCCAGGCTGTCAATCAGATACTGGGCCTGAAAATGGTTAATGTGTATCGACTCGTCAAGCCTCTCAGTTCATATGAATACATTCAAAAACACATCCAACTTAAACCTGTGTCACAGGTTCTGTCCAGGGTTGTCGATTCGCTTTACAGCGGGACTGCAAAAGAGACGCGCTACAAGCAAGCCGATCAGTTCAGGGTGGAATTGTTGACCAGCTTTGATGAGCGATTTGATGATTTGTGGCTGGATGTAGCCGACCGTTATGTGATTATTGGTGAAAGAACCAGCAGCTACCTGTCATGGAGGTATCTAGGTTCACCTCACCACCAACATCAGATTTTTACTTTAGCCGACACCGCTGGAGAAATCTTGCTCGGCTATATTGTCTTTCATATGGAAGAAAATCGAACCTTTATAGACGATATGTTGTGTCGTGACATGGATGTCGCTGTTGATGCTCTGCTGTCCGAGTTTCTTTTGGCACAGAGGAGAAGCGGCACCGCATATGTGTCTGTTAATTTTGCCGGTTCCAGCCGCATTCTGTCCAAGTTTAATGACTTTGGCTTTTCAGTCCGAAGCCGCGAAGACAAGGTGACTCTCTTTGCACCGCAAGACTGTATTGGTGAGTCATTTATTCAGAATATTGATAACTGGTACCTGATGCCGGGAGATAAGGATATCTGATCTTCGGTGTGGTTGTTTACCTTCTCAGGTCAAAACGGATAGAATACTGAAGTAATAAAGAATCATCCCTGCTTTTTTTAAGTCAGTGGTTCGCTGTTTTTTAAAAGGCGGCTAAAAACATTTTGCTGCTGTCTCTTTCACAGGGACGGCAGCACGACAGGAAAGATTGATGGCAAATACCGTGCCTGACAGCCAAAATAAAAATAAAACCGTTTCCGCTAAAACGCTTATTGTTTCAGTTCTGCTTGTCGGTGCCTTTCTTGTTCTGTATCTCGACACGATTATACATATCGTCGGGACCTGGAGCAGCAATGAGGGCGCTCATGGCCCGTTGATCGTTGCTGTCTGTCTGTATCTGATCTGGTTAAAAAAAGACGATTTTAAAACCCTGCCCAGGTACCCCGTTGTTTCCTGGGGAACTTTCCTTGCCGGGATCGGGTGTTTCATTTTCTTTGCCGGAAAAATCAGCAGCACCCTGCTGCTGCAACAGATATCCATGGTTCCTTTTTTGTTGGGTATGATCCTGCTGCTGCGCGGCTGGTCTTTTTTTCGTGCTCTGTTCTTGCCCGTTGTTTACCTGATATTTGTCACCGGTTTTGTCGAAACCATGCTGTCGAATCTGGCTATTTATTTACAACTTGCTTCGGCCTGGATAGCCGTTCAGTTGTTCAAGCTGATTGGTATGCCGGTTATCTTGACGGGAATCATCATCGACTTGCCCCATATTGCCCTGGAAGTGGTCAGGGCCTGCAGTGGTGTCAGCCATCTGGTCGCTATCATGGCCTTGTCTATCCCCCTTGGGATTATGAGCAAGCTGCCGCCGCTACGTAAAGTGTTCCTCGTTGTTGCCAGCTTTATAATCGGTTTGTTCGCCAACGGCTTCCGGATTTTCCTGATCGGTATCTATGCGCTCTACAATGAGGGTGCCGATCTGCATGGGCCGAATGAAACGCTGGCAGTCAGTGTGATCTTTTTCTTCGGCATGGTTCTCCTGGTGATTCTGAATCACTTTCTCCGGCCGAGAACCAAAGATACGCCTGAAGATAAAAAAGATATTCAAGCCGATACGGGTGACAACGTAGCAGGTACACAGGTCATTAAAGCTGAGGCTGGTGCCTTCCGTAATGCCTGGATAATTGCCGGCATGCTTTTTGTCGTGACGTTTGGATTTGCACAGTTTTACAAAGTGGCACCAGTAAGTTTGAATGCACCACTTGAACAGCTCAGCCTTAACGTCGGCAGCTTTTCCGGACAACCACTGTTGTCGATTGAGGAAAGAATCCGGCCATTTCCAGCGGACGATGAGGTGTTGAGATCTTATGTTGCTTCAGGACATCGGGCTAATGTTTACATTGGTTACTTTGCAGAGCAGAGTAGAGAGCGAAAACTGATTGATTATCGTCGCAGTTGGATGCATGAGGAATCGCAGCAGGTCTCCATTGCAACCGCTGACGGTACCGTAACCATTAATCAGACGCGAGTGCGCGACCGTTTTAATCCGTCCGACGTTTATTTCTGGTACGTCATGGATGATCGCATCATTACCA
>SLDV01000009.1 GCA_007125165.1 Geobacteraceae bacterium
AGCAGGTCGGTATCGTAGTTGGATTGTACGCCCTGCATGACGGTGGTGATTCGTTCCAATCCCATACCGGTGTCGACTGCCGGCTTCGGCAGGGGAACCAGGGTTCCGTCGGCCTTGCGGTCGAACTGCATGAATACATTGTTCCAGATTTCCATGTAGCGGTCACAATCGCAACCAATGGTACAGTCAGGGCTGTCGCAACCGATCTCGGGGCCGTTATCGTAAAAGATTTCGGAGCATGGTCCGCAGGGACCGGTGTCGCCCATGGCCCAGAAATTATCTTCCTCAAATCGGAAGATTCGTTCCCGTGGGACTCCTTCCTGATGATGCCAGATGTCTGCGGCCTCATCGTCATCCATATAAACAGAGACGTAAAGGCGGTTTTTGTCGATCTTCAGGTCGTTGGTGAGGAAATCCCAGGCATAGGCAATTGCTTCCTTCTTGAAATAATCACCAAAAGAAAAGTTGCCGAGCATTTCGAAAAAGGTGTGATGGCGTGCGGTGCGGCCGACGTTTTCCAGATCGTTATGCTTGCCTCCGGCGCGGACACATTTTTGTGATGATGCGGCACGAACATAGTCACGCTTTTCTTCTCCCAGAAAACAGTCTTTAAACTGATTCATCCCGGCATTGGTGAACAGCAAGGTCGGGTCGTTGTGGGGAACCAGTGAAGATGATGGAACAACCCGGTGGTCGCGGTCGGCAAAAAATTTGAGAAAACGGGCGCGCAGGGCGTTTCCGGTGAGCATGATTGGTTAGCCTTTCCTTCTGATGGTTGTTACTGTTCTTAACCTTTTAAAAGCAATAATCCACGGAAAACACGGAATACACGAACTAAATCAGAAAAAGATACGAGATTATTGCGTAACCTTTAAAGTGAATACCCTTTGGCTGTAATGTTTTTTAACTTTCCGTGCCTTTCCGTGCCTTTCCGTGCATTCCGTGGATAAAAAGCCGATTTCAGGTTCACCGGTTATCCGGCGGTAAATTGTGCTGGACCCGAAATTCTAATGGAAGTAGTCAGATTTGAAAAGGGCTTAAATATCAGAAAAAGATGATTATTTGAGCCAGGTGAAAATATCGTCCAGCGGGAAGCCACGGCGCTGAAAGTAGCTGACAACGCGACGGCGTTCCTTTGCTGAGGCTCTAGTGTAGCAAAAGGTGGGAAAGCGACGACTCAGTTCCTGGTGAAAAAGAACTTCAAGGTTAAATTCTTCAGCAGCTTTGTCAAGGGCACTATGGGCTGTATCATCATCAATACCGCGTTGACGCAAGTCACGGAGGATGCGCCCGCCGACCCCTTTGCCGGTGCGCATCAGGGCACGCGCCCGAGCCAGGGCATACCGCTGATCATCCAGGTAGTTATAATTGTAGCAGCGCTCAATGGCAGTGGTAATCTCATCGGTGCTGAAGTCGCGCTGCTTCAGTTTTTCGCGCAGTTGCGCTTCGCTGCGGTCACAGCGGCTGAGCAGGCGCAATGCAACGCTGAAAGCATCAGAAGCGTTCGATGTTGGAGGCGTCATTCTGCCCAGTTTCCTGCGTTTGTTTGTGCATTTCTTTTTCTATGCCGTCTTCCTGTTCCTTGCCCCGCTCGAAGTCACTCCAGGTGGAGTCTGAGGTCGAGTCAATGCCGGAGAATTTGAGCTTGAAATCATCCGGATTGGAGCTTTGGCGCAGGGCTTCTTCGTAGCTGATGACGTTGCGTTTGACCAGATCCATCAGCGCCTGATCAAATGTTTGCATGCCGTAGGTGGTGTACCCCTGAGCAATAGTGTCTTTGATCAGGGCGGTTTTTTCGCGGTCATCGATCAATTCACGGATGCGTGCAGTCGAGAGCATGACTTCGACCGCAGCCACTCGCCCCTTACCTTCGACGCGCGGAATCAGACGTTGGGAGATGACGGCTTTCAGCACGTTGGAAAGTTGCAGGCGGATGTGGCGCTGTTGGTGGGGCGGAAACATGGAGACGATTCTGGAGATGGTCTCGGTGGCGTCGATGGTGTGCAGGGTCGACAGCACCAGATGCCCGGTTTCAGCGGCCGCGAGGGCGGTTTCAGTGGTTTCCAGATCACGCATTTCGCCGACCAGGATAACATCGGGATCCTGCCGCAGGGCGCTCTTGAGTGCCGGTGCAAAACCTGCCGTATCAAAGCCGACTTCACGTTGGTTGATGATACATTTGCGGTCGCGGTGCAGATATTCGATCGGATCTTCAACCGTGACAATATGGGCGGTACGGTTGCTGTTGACGTGGTCGATGAGTGCGGCCAGGGTAGTCGATTTTCCTGAACCGGTGGCACCGGTTACCAGAACCAGGCCACGCTGTTCCTCAGCGATTTTTTTCAGCACTTTAGGCATCAGCAACTCGTCAAGGGTTGCCACTTTGTAGGGGATGGCGCGGAAGACGGCAGAGACGGAATTGCGTTGTAGAAAAACATTGACCCGAAAACGTCCCAGTCCGGGAACTCCGTAGGCGAGGTCGATCTCGTTATGCTCTTCAAAGCGCTTACGCTGCTTGTCGTTCATGATTCCTTCACACATGATTCGCAGGCCATCTGCGGTCATGCGCGGAGCTTTGGGCAGAGGGCGCAAGCTACCGTCAACCCGAAAAACCGGGGGTAGTCCGGCTTTGAGGTGAATATCCGAGGTGTTTGCTTTAAGGGCCAGGCCGAGAATCTGGTTCAGTTCCATGTTATTGCCTCACTTTTCAATTGCAATTATTCTTCGTCAGCAGCACTTTTTGCTCTGGCCATACCAACACCGTAGAGTTCGCGCAGGTTGGCTTCAATTTCGTTGGTGATGTCGGGGTGTTCCTGCAGATACTGTTTAGCGTTTTCACGCCCCTGCCCAACGCGCTCCCCTTTATAGGAGAACCAGGAGCCGCTCTTTTCGATAATATCGTTATCGACTCCCAGGTCAAGGATATCTCCTTCACGGGAAATGCCGACCCCGTACATGATATCAAATTCAGCCTGTTTGAAGGGCGGCGCCACTTTGTTCTTGACGACCTTGACCCGGGTTCTGCCGCCGATGACATCCTGCCCTTGTTTGAGGGCGGAGATCCGCCGGATATCAAGACGAATCGATGAGTAGAATTTGAGGGCATTGCCGCCGGTGGTAGTTTCGGGGTTGCCGAACATGACACCGATTTTCATGCGGATCTGGTTGATAAAGATGATACTGCAGTTGGATTTACTGACGATCCCCGTCAGTTTACGCAGGGCCTGCGACATCAGGCGGGCCTGCAGACCCATGTGGGAATCGCCCATTTCACCCTCGATTTCAGCGCGTGGTGTCAGGGCGGCAACCGAATCGACCACGAGCAGGTCGATGGCACCGCTACGCACCAGCATTTCGGTGATCTCCAAAGCCTGTTCGCCGGTATCCGGCTGGCTGACTAGCAGGTCATCGGCCTTGACGCCGAGGTTCTGGGCGTACTGGATATCGAGGGCATGTTCGGCATCGACAAAAGCGGCTACTCCACCCTGTTTCTGGACTTCGGCGAGGATATGCAGAGCCAGGGTGGTTTTGCCCGATGATTCCGGCCCGAAAATTTCAATGATTCTGCCTTTGGGGATGCCGCCGACGCCGAGGGCGAGGTCAAGACTTAAAGAGCCGGTGGGAATGATACCTATAGCGGGCATCTGGTAATCGGAGCCGAGGCGCATGATGCTCCCCTTGCCGAACTGTTTTTCAATCTGGCCCATGGCCAGTTCGAGGGCGCGATTGCGGTTTTGATCGGACATGAAATGCTCCTTCATTGTGTAGAAATTGGTTAATGTCAGCTATTAAAGATTGGTGGCTGGCCAATCTTCCCCTCTCCGTGTGACATAATAAGTCGTTATGGTAGCGGAGGTGATATTTTAATCAAAAACAAGGCCTGATCCCCTCAGCTTACTACGTTCAATGTCTTGAAATCCGGGAGACATAAATGCAGAATGCAGAATTCAGAATACAGAATATAGAATGAAAGATGCTGAAATGACGTACTTTTTCCAACTTGCAACTTCTGACTTCCAACTTCTGACTTCTGACTTCTGACTTCTATATTCTGACCTCTGCCGAGCAAGAGTAAAACGATTCACGTCCTGCTGTCGAGAGCTTAATCCGTGTCCAGGTGTTGCAGGGCAAAGCGGCGTAGCCATTCCAGAGCCATGAAGGCGCTCATGCGTTGTACCCGGGCGCGGTCGCCGGCGAACAGATAGCGCTGGGCGTGGACTTCGGTTGTGCCGGCCAGAGCCAAAAAGACCGTACCAACCGGTTTTTCGGCAGTTCCACCATCGGGGCCGGCGATCCCGGTAATCGCCAGGGCCAGATCAGTGCCACTTTCCTGGCGCAGTCCGGTGGCCATGGCGCGGGCGCAGGGTTCGCTGACAGAACCGTGATGCAGCAGGATCGCCTGCGGCACTTTCAGCCAGTGCTGTTTGGCAGCGTCCGCATAGGTGATGCCGGCACGATTGAAAAAGGCCGAGGCGCCGGGATGGCGAGTGAGCATGCTGCTGAGCAGGCCACCGGTGCAGGACTCTGCCAGAGCCAACGTCAGGCCGGCGTGGGTCAGCAGTTGGCCGACATTCCCTTCAGCGGTCTGGCCGTCACGGGCCATCAGGTGATCACCAAGAACCTGCAGCAGCAGCGCCTCAGCATGATCAAGGCGCTCCTCGGCCTCTTCGCCACTGGCTTTCAAATTGACCAGGATCAGGGGAAAATCTTGCGTGTAGCTGATGTCGATTCCTTCCGGAAGGCGGCCGGCCGGGATCATGGTGCGGATGCGGACTTCAGTGAGCCCGAACAGCTTGAGGGTGCGCCGGTGCAGCAACTGGGCTTCAGGGTAATCCTGCTTCAGTTGCGGCAGGACCGATTGTTCGAACATGGCGCGCATTTCGACAAGAGTTCCTGGTAGAAAAAACATCCGGCATTGATTTTTGTTCAAGGAAAAGCCCGGGGTCATGCCTTCAGGGTTGGTTATCACTTGCGCCGATTGTGGCAGCAGAGCCTGACGCTCGTTGGCAGGGTCCATGGGCTGATGATGGTTGTCACACCAGCGCCGCACCATTTCCAGGGCTTCTTCATGAATGACCAGCGGCAACCCCAGGGCGCGTGCAGCCGCGCGTGCTGTCAGGGCGTTGCTTCCTGATCCCAGCCCACCGCTGACAATGACAAAGCGGGCCTGCTGGGCGAGATAGTTCAAGGCAGCAAAGATCTCTTTTTCATTGTCTGATACGGCTAGTGAACAGCGCGGGCGGTAACCGTGACGGGTCAGGATTTCAACGACAACAGAACTGTTGGAGTCAGTGGTGTCGCCGCTGAGCAGATCTTCCGCGGTGGTGAGGATGGCAATATCAAAGCTGGGCATAAGCGCGTGTTATCATCCGGACAAGTTGGTGGTCAGGTGAACAGGACAAGGCAGAAACGTACCGCAATCGCGGCATAAATTCCAGCCAGTACATCATCAAAAGTGACACCGAAACCGTTTTTGAAGCTGCGGTCAATAAAACCGATCGGTGGTGGTTTTAAAATATCAAACAAACGAAACCAGAAAAAGGCCAGTAGTGCTGTACCCCAGGTGAAGGGTAAAAAAGCGGTGGCGACCAGGTAGCCGGCAAACTCGTCAATGACGATACGGCCGTCATCGGCTTCGCCGAAATAATCTCCGGCCCGTCCGCAGATCCAGATGCTCAGGGCAATAATGGCAACGAGAAAGACAAACTGAAACACTCCGGACAGTAACGACAGATAATAAAATGCTGGAATTCCCGCCAGGGTGCCGAAGGTCCCCGGGGCAACCGGGGCGTAGCCCAGACCGGCATTGGTAGCAAAAAAGACAGTAGCAAAGTTTTTTGGGCCCTGCGGTGATGATTCAGTCATAAAGGGTCTCCTTTAAGGAGCTGCTGAAGCTTTTCGTACGCGCTATTTTCAACCAGACGATAGACCTGTTGCAAGGGCAGATTGTGCCGGCGGGCGATGCGGCGACAATCAGTATACTCGGCACTGAGGCGCAAAAACTCGGTGCCCTCAAACAGCAGTTTGACCTGGGCTGTTCCCAATTCCGTGTCGATGGTGGCTTGTCGGCGTTCGAGACGATAGCGCAGACAATGGTGACTGCGTACGCCTGTAGCGCTGCTGTGGCGCATAATCAGGGTTGCCAGTTTCCGGCTGTGGGAGGGGCGGCATACCACCTTGAGAAGCTGTCCCGGGCGGTTTTTTTTCATTTGCAAGGGCGTGTAAGCTGCATCCAGGGCTCCGGCATCAAAGAGCTGTTCAAGCAGATCGCCGAGTTGCTCGGGGGTGCTGTCATCAATGTGTGATTCGAGCAGTTCAACCTCATCCGTTCCGGTTGTTGCAGGCATCTGTTCCTGGTCGTAAAGGAAGCCTCGGAGCAGGTTGGGTCGATCGCTGAGTTTCCAGCCACCGACGCCGTAACCCACCCGGCCCAGAGGCAGAGCTGGAAAATCGCTGAATTCAGCCAGCTCTCTGACGATAGTCGCTCCGGTGGGGGTTACCAGTTCCTTGTCGCAGCCACTGTCGTAGACCGGACGCCCCTGCAGAATTTCCACCGTTGCCGGTGCCGGCAAGGGAAGGGCACCGTGGGCGCACTGGCCGATGCCGCGGGACAGGGGCAGGGCGGAACAGAGTATCCTGTCAATGCCGAGCAACTCAAGGCCGATGGCCGCACCCGTCAGGTCAACGATGGCATCGACGGCGCCGACTTCGTGAAAGTGAACATCATCAATGTCGATGCCGTGGACCTTTGCTTCTGCTTCGCCAAGACGGCGGAAAAAACGTCTAGCCAGTTCTTTACTGCGCGCACTTAAGGCACTGTCAGCCAACATCTGATCAATGCGGCTCCAGCTGCGGTGGTGGTGATCCTTTTTGTGGTTGACGGAAAAGCGGCAACCTTCGATACCGTGGCGTCTCTCACGCTGGATATCAAGCTGGTAATCGACTAACGGCAGCTTGGCCAGCTCGACTTTAAGCTGCTCGACATCAAGCCCCAGGTCGCAGAGCAGGCCCAGAAACATGTCGCCGGAAATGCCGGAAAAGGTATCAAGATAGAGGGTTTTCATTGAAGAAAATCCTATTGTAAATGGTTCTCACCAG
>SLDV01000137.1 GCA_007125165.1 Geobacteraceae bacterium
CATCTATTTCTCTGCTTACAGTCCGTTGAAGCAATCTCTCAAAGGCTTGCCCGCGGCGATCTGGTCGGCGGGCAGTGGTAAATTCGGGGCCAAGTTCAAGTGGACCGGTCTGGATGAGCTTATTCTTGAAAATCGTTCAGATAAACCCGTCTATTTGGTGATTCGCCACACGCAAGGGGGGGCACAGATTGAGGTAAAGGCGGCGGAGCATCTATGCGGACTGACCACCCACGAGAAGATCATGACCCTGCAGCAACAGTATGATGATGCTCACTTTGCTGCTATCGGGCCGGCTGGAGAAAACTGGGAGCAGGTGCTCATGGGGTCGGTGGCCCTGTCGACGGAAAATCAATTGCGCAGCGGCGAGGATAAGCAGCGTTTTGCCGGACGTGGCGGCATGGGCAGCATGATGGGGTACAAAAACGTACTGGCGCTGGTGGCGCAGGCCCCCGACCAGAAAAAGCCCCTGACCGACGCAGTCAAAAAGGTCAATATTAACGTCGTTAAAGGGGGTGGCTCTGCCCGTCTGCAGCCGGTCAAGCGCGGGGGAGGTGGCGGTACCTGGGCCGCTTATGATGTCATGCAGCCCTTCCACGCGGTGCCGATCAACAACTTTCGCCCCCAGGCGAACGATCTTCCCGAACGGATGCTGCGCGAAAATGTCGAAAAAGAGTATGACCTTGAATCCTCCGCCTGTTGGCGTTGTGGTATCACCTGTCACAACTATGTCTACGATAAAAACGCTGACGGCTCCCGCGGTGAGTTTCTTGCCAAGTTCGATTATGAACCCCTCAATCTGCTCAGCACCAATATCGGTGTTCACGATCCCGGTCAGGCGGCGCGGCTGATCCAGACCTGTGATCTGATGGGGATGGATGCCATCAGCCTGGGGGTGACTATTTCGTATCTGTTATCCTGGAATGAGCGCCATCCGGACCAGCCGCTGTGTGGTGGTGTGGGTTTTGGTGAGTTTGAGAAGATTCGTGAGTTGATTTTAGCGACCGGCACGGGGAAGTGTCCCGACATCGGTTTCGGTTCCATGCGCCTGTCGCAGCAAACCGGCGAAACTGACTATGCCTATCATGTCAAGGGATTGGAGATTGCCGCCTACCAGCCGGAAACCAATCCGGGGTATATCTGGGCGATTGCCGGGGGTCATATGTCCATGGGTACCTACGGCATGTTGATCCGTGAGGGCAAGACCGATTTCGATTCATGGGTTGACGCCATCACCCGCGATAAGCTGCAGATCGTCGGTTTCGACATGATCGGCCTGTGCAAGTTTTTTGATATCACCAAAGGGATCGGTACGCAGATGGTGGTCGATTGCCTGAAAAGTGATTTTGATCTGGAAGTGACGGAGGCAGACCTCAAAGCGGCGGTGCGCCGCGCCTTTATCCTCGGCCTGATTCTTGAGAGGCGCCAGGGGTACACCACGGCGGAATATGCCTTGCCGGCTGAAGTGGCCAAGAAACCCAACCCCAATATTAATGTGCCCGATATCAGTAACCTCGATTATATCGAGCAGCTCAGCCAACGGGTCTGGGCGGTTTTTGCACCTGAGATGGAAAGGGTTGCGAAAGAACTGCAGTTGCAGGTGCAGCGATAACCTGTTATCGGCAGTTTTTGTGGTACAATCATCACGGGGTATGAGGGATTCGGTCGGTTGCAATCCATTATGAAGAAGTTGTTATGGTTATCTACCATTACGAGGAGAAAAAGTCATGAACATGAAAGAGATTAAAGAGGTTGCTGCAGAGCGTGGTGTTGTGCCAGGCAAGCTGAAAAAAGCCGAACTGGTCAGGGCTATTCAGAGGGCGGAAAACAACCCTGAATGTTTTGCCATCGGTGTTCTTGAGCAGTGTGTCGAATACGACTGCCTGTGGCGCGGCGATTGCTGCTGATGAAGTGGCGAATCAGCAAGATCCTTGTTTTGGGGGCAGTGTTTGCACTTCTGGCGTCTGCTGTTCTGGCATTTGAGCCGAATATGCCGGGGCCACGGGAGCGCTGCCCGGTCTGCGGCATGTTCGTTGCCCAGTATCCGGAATGGATTGCCACCATTGTTCTTCAGGATGGTCAGCAGGTTTTTTTCGATGGTGCAAAGGATATGTTCCGCTATTACTTCAGTCTGCCCCAGGGTAAGGTGACGCGTGAAGACATTCACAGCATTTACGTCACCGAATATTACAGTGCCCGTTATGCCCTGATTGAGGATGTGTTCTTTGTGTTGGGCACTGATGTTTACGGTCCCATGGGCGCCGAACTGATTCCTGTTCGTGGAAGTCGAAATGCGGAAACTTTCAAGAGAGATTACAGCGGCACAGAAATTGTTGTATTTGACGAGGTGACGCCGGATATGCTGCCGCCGGACTTTTGATGATACGCTCTCTGGTCTGTTTGTCGCTTATGGGCGCAGGCGCTCTTGTGCTTGTCGCTCTACTTTGGCAGGGGCACGTCAGTCGTCCGCATGAAGAAGTGCTTTGGCAACAGAAGCGCGATCTTGTCGCTGTTCTGGGTATTACCGATCTGTCCTTAAGTAGTGAGGCGCGTTACACTCGACACGTCAGTCAGGCTGATCTGTTTTCCGCTTTTCAGGATTTCCCCGCAGCTTTCGAACATTTTCCCACCGGTTCCGTGATTCCTCCTCGCCCAGCGGGTGTCAGCGGGCGGGTGATATTTGAATCCCAGCAACAGGCCCGACCGTGATGCTCAACTTCAAACTGCTTGAATACAGTCTTTCCAGTCTGTGGCGCCGCAAGGAAAAAAATCTTGCGCTGGTTGTTGTTTACGCTCTGGTCATCGCCACCCTGGGATCGGTGCTGCTCTTAACCCATGCGCTGAAAACTGAAGCGGTGATGACCCTGACGGCGTCTCCTGAAATCGTTGTGCAGCGTATGCTGGGAGGCAGGCACGAACTGATTCCGATTGATTACGCCCAAACTATTGCGGAGTTTCCCGGAGTTGGTAAGGTTACGCCACGCGTCTGGGGCTATTATTACGATTCTCTGGTTAAGGCCAACCTGACTCTGGTCGGCTTGGCGGGATACCACGAGCAACTCGAACTGCTTGCCGGGCGCTTTCCTCAGGCGCCGGATGAGGGTGTCATCGGTGCCGGGGTAGCAGATGCCTTTGGCCCGCAGATCGGCGATCTGTTGGTGCTGGAAGACAGCAGCAAACGGCGAACCGAGTTTCACGTCAGCGGCATCTTTCGTTCCCAGTCGAATCTGCTCACCAATGATCTGGTCGTTTTGCAGGAGGGTGCTCTGCGTGATTTCTTCGGCATTCCTGACGGTTTTGCCACAGATCTGACTGTGCAGGTGTTCAACCCTCGTGAAATCGATACCATCGCCAGGAAAATCGCCTATTTTCTTCCCGACAGCAGGCCCATTACTCGCGACGAACTGCTTCACACCTACGATTCCCTGTTCAACTGGCGCAGCGGCATGATGCTGGCGGTATTCATGTCAGCGTTGATGGCCTTTCTGATACTCGCCTGGGATCGGGCCACCGGCATCAGCGCTGAGGAAAAACGGGAAATCGGCATTTTAAAAGCATTGGGGTGGGAAACATCCCACATTCTCGGCGCCAAATTACGTGAAGCTCTGCTGATTTCCCTGACGGCCTTTATTGTCGGGCTGCTGCTGGCCTGGTTGCATGTGTTCGTGCTCGGAGCCCCTGTACTGATGCCACTGTTAAAGGGCTGGTCGGTGCTCTTTCCGACGTTTGATTTACCCCGGGTGATTGACCTGTACCAGCTTGCGATTTTGGGTTTTGTGACCATTGTCCCTTATCTGGCCTGCACCCTGATCCCCGCCTGGAAAGCGGCAAGCAGTGATCCAGACGATGTGATGAGGGGGTGAACATGGGGGTAGATATCAATAACAGCGGGCCGCTGATCCGCATCGATGAGGTCAGTAAAATTTATCATCATGGCCGGCCCGATGAAGTATGCGCTCTGCAGAATATCTCTCTGGAGATTCTTCAGGGGGAGGTGGTCGCTCTGACCGGACCCAGCGGTTCCGGCAAGTCGACCTTGTTGTCCCTGATCGGTTGCATGTCGCGTCCGACACAGGGAACCATCTATCTTGGAGAGCGCCGCGTCAGTCGTCTGCCGGAGGCTTTTCTGGCGCGGATCCGCCGCGAGAGTTATGGTTTTGTTTTTCAGCAGTACCATCTGCTGCGCGATGTTTCGGTCCTCGACAACCTGATGTTTCCACTTTACCCTGCAGCAATGCCCGTCAAAACCATGCGTGAGCGGGCGCTGGTGCTGCTTGATTCATTTTCACTGACAGATAAACAGAAAACAAGAGTCCGCCAACTCTCCGGTGGCGAACAGCAGCGGGTGGCATTGGCACGCGCCCTGATGGCTGATCCGCCGATTATCATCGCCGATGAACCGACGGCCCATCTTGATGCCGGGTTAACGGCCGAACTGCTGACCATGTTGACTGAGCTTCACGCCGAGGGGCGTACCATCATCATTGCCACCCATGATCCTGTTGTTTATCAGTCATCCCTGATCACCCGCACGGTTGCCTTGCGCCACGGCAAACTGGTTGATGATGAAAAGGTGGGGGCAGGGCAGTGATCCTCCACCCTGGAATCCTCGCTCTGCTGTTCGGTTCAACCCTGATCCTGCTGATGCTGCTGGTAGCCGGTGGGGTGGCGCTGCGGATAGTGCGTTACTGGAACGCCGATAGCGGTTCCGCGACCCAGTTGCAACTGGAACGGCAGACCTGGCTGGTGTCGACCCTGCTCAAATATGCGTTTGGCTTTCAGATCATCTCTGTGCTCCTCTTTCTTTTTACTCTCGAAGAAATCCACCCCCTGTTTGTCGGCGCTATGTGTGCGACCGGATCGCTGAATGCCAACCTGGTCGGTTGGCTGGTGCTGCTGGTCAAGATCGCTCTGGTTTTTGCCGCCGCTGTGTGGCTGGCCATCAATTATCTCGATCAGCGCACTGAGGATACGCCGCTGGTACGACTCAAGTATCGGCTGCTGTTGCTGCTGATTCCCGTGGTTGGGCTTGATTTGTGGTTGCAGTGGGAATATTTCAGTGGTCTGCGGCCGCAGATGATCACCTCCTGTTGCGGGTCGCTGTTTTCCGCTGAAGGGGAGGGAGTCATCAGTACCCTGGCCGGTCTGCCCATCGAACAGGCGATGCCCCTTTTTTTTATCGTCGTTACCCTCTATGCCGTCGTTCTTCTGGCGAATCTGCGCTGGCGCTTTGTGGCATTGCGCCATCTGCTCTTTGTTGCGGCGGTGTTGCTGTTTTTTGTCTCCCTGGCGGCGCTGGTGTCGTTTCTTTCCCTCTATATCTATCAAATGCCCAGCCATCAATGCCCTTTTGATATGCTCCAGGGGCACTATTACTACATCGGTTATCCCATTTATGCTGGTCTGTTTATGGCCACCTTGTTCGCCATGCTGCCTGGTCTCTGTCGGCCGCTGGCAACAACAAGCAGCCTCGAACGCGAGCTTGAGTGCTGTGAGCCGATGTGGCTGCGTCTGGCGCTGTTCGGGCTGATTCTGTTTCTGCTGAGTAGTTGCTGGCAGATGCTGTTCGGGCCACTGAGATTGCTGGGGTATTGAAGTCAGGCTTTTTGGTCCACGGAAGACACGGAAAGACACGGAAAATTAACCATTATAGCAAAACAGTCATTCACCAAAAAGGTTACTCAATAAATTTGTATAATTTTTTTATTTCGTCTGTGTATTCCGCGTTTTCCGTGGATAATCGCTTATTTCTTCAGATTGGCCAGGGCAGCGAAGGGGGAGTGGGACAGGGATGGTTTTGCGACACTGGACCCCATCTCGGCGTCACGGTCTTCCTGGATCCCGCGGGTGTGTTCATGATCGTGACAATAGACGCACAAGAGTTCCCAGTTGCTGCCGTCGGGGGGGTTGTTGTCGTGGTTGTGGTCCTTGTGATGAACGGTGAGTTCACGGATTTTTTTCCCTTCCAGTTCGCGGGTGCAGCGGCCGCAGACGTGGGGAAAAAGTTTGAGGGCCTGTTCGCGGTACCCTGACTGACGCTGCCGATGCTCATCACGCATGGCCTCCAGCCGCTGTTCCAGTTCTTCGGGGCTCAAGTTTTTTTTCTGTTTGTTGTTCATCAGTCGTGGTTCTCCTGCCGGTAAAAACAATCAAGCCAGTTGTTGTATGAATCTGCTTCAGTATAAATGCAATTGCCCAGTGCTGAAAAGGCATTGATGTCAGTTGCGATCCGCTGGATGAGGTGCTGGCGGCAATTATCAATGAGCGAGGCATGATAGCCTGAGTCACTCAATTCTTCGACCAGATGCAAAGCAATAATGCGGCTGATGAGCTGACCAAAGGCATTGAGCCGGCGTTGCGATAAGGGCACGGTCAGTTCAATGTTCAGATGGGCTTTAAGGTAATCTGCCGCCCGGCCGGTCAGTTCAAAACCACTGACAAAGGCCAACAGCTTGCGTTCTTTCTTGCGTAACATCAACTTCTGAACAGCCTCGGCGATTTGAATATAGAGAATATCGTTGGAGCCTTCAAAAATCTGGAAAGGGCGGCTGTCAACCAGGGCGCGCCCGGCGATATGGTCGAGGCGATAGCCTTTGGCCCCAACCAGTTGCAGTAGTGACTGGGCTGATTCCTGCATCAGATCGGTAACAAAGGTTTTAACGGCATTGGCTTCGAGCCCTGCGCTGGACAGGTCATTTTCAGTACCGGCTTTTTTGCTGCTGTTCAGGCACATGGCTGCAGCGATTGTTACGTTGGCCTGCAGAGCGGACAGCCGCTGTTGCACCTGATCGTAACTGTAGAGGCTTTTGCCGCCTACCTGGCGCTGCCGGCAATGGCTGACGGCCTCATCCTCCATGCGCTGCAGAAAGCCCAGAGCCATGCCGGGAAACTGCATGCGGCTGCGGTGGAGCAGATCAAGCATCATCTTGATGCCGGTGCTGTAGGGTTCGAGTTTCTGCAGCTTCGGTATCTTCACGTCAATGCGGTTGCGGCCGTAAGGCAGCAGGTAGATGCCGAGGTTTTCAAAGTACTCCTCGACGATGATGGTCTGATTCTCTGCAGAGGTATCACAGATAAAGAAATCGACATCGCGCCCAAGCTGACCGGACTCATTTTTGCGGCGCGCCGTCAATAGCCAGTAATCGGCCCAGCCGGTCAACCCCGCCCAGTGTTTCAGCCCCTGAAGATGATAATAATCACCCTGCTGCTGATAATGGCTCTGCATGTGCAGGGCGTCGCTGCCATAGTCGGGCTCGGTGATCATCAGGCCACCCATCTTCTGCCGGGTCAGAAAGCCGTCAAAAATCGGTTGTTTTACCGGCTCCTGAGCGTATTTGGCCACTGGTTGCAGAAACAGGGCCCAGTTGATACCGAACCCCAGGGACAGGGGCAGGGATTCATAGCTTGCCGCCGACAATACTGCCAACCCTTCATGAATCTGACCACCACGCCCGCCGTATTGTTGCGGGATAAAGGTCGACATGGGTTGTGCAGCAAGGATATCGCGCAAGATAAACGGAGGGACGCCACGCTTGACGCTGAGCTTGTCAATGTCGCT
This sequence comes from Geobacteraceae bacterium, assembly GCA_007125165.1. Classification (GTDB taxonomy): domain Bacteria; phylum Desulfobacterota; class Desulfuromonadia; order Desulfuromonadales; family Geopsychrobacteraceae; genus Pelovirga. The sequence continues at coordinate 7,556 of SLDV01000137.1, forward strand.
GCGGACGTGGAACAGGTGCTGCAGTTGATCCTTGAACTGAGACAGGAAATCATTGAAATCGACTGGTTGTTGCTGTGAGAAGGATGTCATGAGGACTCCGCTTTGATGGATACACATGTGGTACTTATTCCAGAAAAAGCATTTATCCACGGAAAACACGGAAAAAAACGAACAAAAATTTAAAGATATAGAACTTCCTTAACTTGTTTGCTGAGTGACTATTTGCTGTAATGGTTTAATATTCCGTGTGTTTCCGCGTTTTCCGTGGACCAAAAGCCGTTTTTAGGTTGATGAGTGTTTAGGATATTACACGAAAAAAGGCCCCAACACAGTAGTCAGGGCCTTTTTTATGATCAGATGTTGTGATTGTTGAAGGTCTTCAGGTTAAGTTACAGCGTTTTAGCAATTAACTGCTGTGGTGGTTCAGAGACGATCATCTGCCTACCTCCCTCTGCTGTATGTTTAACTTCAATCTATCACATGCTCCTGCTGACATTCAAGTGCAGCGCGGATATTTTTAGACGATCGCCTTCATTCCCTGCATGGCTGCGCGCAGATGTTCGCCAACTTCTTCAATCAGGTGGTTGCGGATCTCAGCATTGATTTCGACCAGGATCTGGTTGTCAACGTAGTTGTCCTTCAATTCAAGCCCTTTGCCGATAACATCGATGTCGACGTCGGCCATGAAGTCCTTGAGCAGCGGAATGCAGGCATGGGAGAAGAGGTAGCAGCCGTACTCAGCGGTATCAGAGATGATGCGGTTCATCTCGTAGAGCTTCTTGCGGGCAATGGTATTGGCAATCAGCGGTGTTTCGTGCAGCGACTCATAATATGCTGATTCCGGCTCAATACCGGCAGATACCATGACCTCGAAGGCCAGTTCGACGCCTGCCTTGACCATCGCGACCATCAGGATGCCTTTATCGAAAAATTCCTGTTCGGAAATTTCACCGGCACCTTCAGTCTGCTCAAAAGCGGTCTTGCCGGTTTCTTCTCGCCAGGTCAGCAGTTTTTTGTCGTCGTTAGCCCAATCTTCCATCATGGTGCGGGAAAACTCACCGGAAAGAATGTCGTCCATGTGCTTTTCGAACAACGGTTCAAGGATTTCTTTCAACTCTTCGGCCAGGGTAAAGGCCTTGAACTTTGCCGGGTTGGAAAGGCGATCCAGCATCAAAGTGATGCCGCCATGCTTGAGGGCTTCGGTGATGACTTCCCAGCCTTTCTGGATCAGTTTGACGGCGTAGGGGGCCTCAATGCCACCAGCGACCATCTTGTCGAAACAGAGCAGGGAGCCAGCCTGGAGCATGCCGCAGAGGATGGTCTGTTCGCCCATCAGGTCGGATTTGACTTCAGCGATAAAGGAAGATTCAAGAACCCCGGCGCGGTCGCCACCTTGCGCGGAACACAGGGCCTTGGCGATTTCAAGGCCGTTGCCGGCAGGATCGTTCTCGCCATGAACGGCGATCAGGGTCGGAACGCCGAAACCACGCTTGTACTCTTCGCGCACCTCACTGCCCGGGCACTTGGGGGCAACCATGATGACGGTGAGGTCTTCACGAATTCTGGTACCCTCTTCAACGATGTTGAATCCGTGAGCATAGCTGAAGACTGCACCTTTTTTCATTAATGGTACCACAGTGTTGACGACGTCCGTGTGCTGCTTGTCGGGGGCGAGGTTCATCACGATGTCAGCGGTCGGCAACATCTCCTCGTAGGTACCGACAGTGAAATTGTTGTCGGTGGCATTCTGCCAGGACTGGCGCTTTTGCTCGATGGCTTCCTTGCGCAGGGTGTAGGAAACGTCCAGACCGCTATCGCGCATATTCAGCCCCTGATTGAGTCCCTGGGCGCCGCAGCCGACGATGACGATTTTTTTGCCCTTGGCATAATTGCACCCGTTGGTAAATTCTTCAGCATCCATGAAGCGGCAGGTGGCAAGTTCCTGAAGCTGACGACGAAACGGCAGTGAATTGAAATAATTTTGACCCATGTTTGTTCTCCTGATGCTGTTGGTTGAAAATAATTGACGCACTGTTAAAGCGATTGGTTATGAGCGATCGCCAGAGGATTACCTTGATATCTGCTACTTTATAACAGATTGATGTGTTGCGTAAATTGATTTATTGTGTACGTAGTGTTGCGATTTAAAAAACAATCCCCGGAGGTGGTGGTGGATATCAAGGAACTGGAAATTTTTCTTGTTGTTGCAGACCAGTTACATTTCGGCCGCGCCGGGCGCATCTGTCATTTAAGCCCCTCGGCTGTCACTCGTACCATTCAGCGTTTGGAAGAAGAGATCGGTTCGGCCCTGTTTATCCGCGATAATCGCAAGGTAGAATTGTCTTACGTGGGGGAGCGTTTTCGCCTCTATGCCCGTCAGGCTTTGAGTGATTATCAACAATTCAAAAATGAATTGATGCAACTTCCCCAGGTCGCTGGAACCTTGAGCCTTTATGCGTCGATCACGGCAGTCTATACGGTGCTGCCGGATCTGCTCGAAGCTTTCCGCCAGCAACATCCAAAAATTCAGCTTGAACTCCATACCGGCGCAGCAGAGCAGGCAGTCGCCCAGGTTGAGGCAGGGGAGATGGATGTCGCCGTGGCGGCGATTCCCGAGCGTGGCAGGGGGGATATTCTCTACCTGCCGATTATGACCACCGCCCTGGTATTTATCGCCGCGCGTTCGCGTGCGCAGATGTATGCTGCGATGATTAAAAATGAGCCGGATATGGTGCAGATTCCGCTGATATTGCCGCGCAGCGGGCTGTCTCGGCGACGCATCGACAGTTGGTTCAGACAACGGCGGATTGTGCCTGATATTGCCTCGGAGGTGAGTGGCAACGAGGCGATTATCCCCATGGTTCATTTGGGCGCCGGAGTCGGCGTTGTGCCGCAACTGGTGCTGGAGCGCAGCCCTTTTCGCGAAGAGGTGGAGGTGCTCTCAGGGGCCCCGGAGCTGGAGCCCTATGTGGTCGGTCTGTGTACCAGCCGGCGCAATCTGAATAAACCCCAGGTCGGGGCTTTCTGGCAGTTGGCCGAGGAACAGAGTCGGCGGCTGAGGTAAAACGCTATCTGGTTATCTATTTGACCCCAGCAAAGAAAAAAACGGGATATGGATTCTGCGACCTCGCTTCGCTGCGCGCAGAATGGCGGCAGGTTCTTTTCCATAAACGTACATCTTTGTCATCCTGCGCGAAGTAGCCGTTATAACTGGAGCACAGTGGATAACAAAAAAACTACTTAATTATCTGCTGTAGTTGTTCAACCATTTGAAATTCAGACGGAAATTCACCCGTTTTCTTCTTTGAATAAATCAACGAGTCGTTCACTTTTATCTCAAAAACGCCGCCGCTGGAAGGGATCATCTCAACCTGTACAGGCAGGGCTGCTTCAATTTTTGCCGCCAGACTGACGGCGCGGGGGCGGTAGTTTCAGGAACTACAATACTCGATACTGATATTCATACTGATCTCCTTTAGCCAAACAGATTGCCGGTTGTGTCCAATTGATTGTGCCTGGCGTCTTCGGCAGCCTTGAGCAGAAAATCATTCACTTGTTCCTTGCTGATTGTTGCGGTCTTTTTCAGCAGGTCGAAGGGCAGAAAATTGAAGCCATAGCGGTGTATCAAGTCATCATTGATCGCCCGCCACAATTGTGATGTCATCTCGGCATCGGCCAGGGCGCGGTGGAATGTCGCAGCGGGCGTCAGGTTTTTGTACTGTACCAGGGTTGCCAGTTTATAGTTGATAAGGTCGGGGTAGGTGCGTCGAGATAACTGGAGCGTGCAGTTAAAGTTCAACGGGCGCGGTTTGCCGAACAGGTTCAGCTCTGCTTCGATAAACTTCTGGTCAAATGCCGCATTGTGAGCGACAAAGGGATAGGTGCCGACAAAATCGACGAAGTCTGTCATCACCTGGCGGCAGTCTGGGGCGTCCTGGAGCATGCTGTTAGTGATACCGGTCAAAGATTCGATTTCCCGTGATACCAGGAAGTCTGGACGCATCAGGCTCTCAAAACGCTCGAGGATCTGCGCCCCACGTATCTTGACGGCGCCGAATTCAATGACCCGGTCACCTTTTTCCGGCAGCATGCCGGTGGTTTCGACGTCGATGACAATGACTGTTTCATGTTGATCAGAAGTTGACACGTTAAAATACCTCGGCAGGAAAAATGTGGTACATGTATTTATGATTGTTGCTGAGCCGGGTTGGTCTTGTCAAATCAGCTTCTCCTTACCGGATGTTGACCCAGTATTTTCTTGCGTCGATGTGCTTGCTTTTTTACAGTGCTGATCCACCTTCAAATTGGCAATCCAACCATCTATGGAGTGACCATGAATTCGCATCGTCAGCCTGGGCGCAGGCCAAAAAAATACAGTCAGGCAGCACGCCTGCATGACCTGATTCGCATTCTGGAGTTGCGCTACGGTGCGACGGTAGCAGAGCTGGTTGAGGAATGCGAGGTTACCAGACGAACTATCTATCGCGATCTGCAGGCGCTGATGGACGCCGGTTATCCCCTGGTCAGTGAACGTCTGCCGGACGGTCAGGTTGGCTATCGTTTTGTCGCCGGCTACAGCAAAATCCCACCCCTGACCCTGTCTCTTGATGAATTGATGACGCTTTATCTGTGTCGAGGGCAACTGGAGTTCCTTGAGGGAACACCTTTCCAGGATGATCTTGAGGCAATTTTTACCCGCCTGCGGTCGTTACTCCCTCCCCGCAGTGTCGCTCATCTGGAGCGGATTGCCGAAGCATCCTCTCCGCGTTTTCAGGGGTACAAGGATTATTCTACCCAGCACCAGATCCTTGTCGACCTGCGTCAGGCCCTGTTGAAGCAGCAGCGTTGTCAGATCCGTTATCGCCCGGCTCAACGTCCACCTGATGATTATCTGATCGATCCTTATACTCTGCTCTTCTACAATTATGCGCTTTATATCGGTGCTTATGCACATAATCGCAAAGGAATTCGATTGTTTGCCGTAGACCGTATTGACAGCGTCAATCTTGAACCACAGCGGTTCGAGGTGCCTGAAAATTATCATCCGAGCCAGTTGACGGGAACGGCCTTCGGTCTGATTGCCGACGGTCCGGTGCATGAACTGGAGCTGCATTTTGATGTTCAGATTGCTCACTTGATCCGCGAGCGGGTATGGCACCCTCTTCAGCAGATCGATGAACAGCAGGACGGGTCGCTGATGCTGCGTTTTCGTGCCAGCGGTGATAAGGAGATTCTGGCCTGGCTCTATTCTTTTCTTCCACATGTCAGGATTTTGCAACCGGAATCATTGCGTCGCCAGTTTATCCTTGGATTACAATCAGCCTTGGCTGAGCAGTTGAACAACTGAGAGCTGTGTGACATATACTGACGCTGTGGCCTGTTATAAGGGTGATAACCTATTCAATCATGTCAAGGAGAAATGAATATGATCTGGTTATCAAAAATGCACGAGCAGGGCCACGTCAGTTATTATTTTTCACCGCGGTCGGTAAACTTTTCCTGTTCCGGTGGAGTATCCAGAGGTATAATCGAAGGCGTTTTCGGTGATGGAACAGACGAGGTTTTAACCGAAATTTTGTTGGGAGATGAGGAATCTGTTCGTTTCCTGCCGGTCTGGAATGAGTGTGATGGGGCCGAGTCGTTCCCGCAACCAGAGGATGATCGGGTTCTGGGATCGCTGTTGCTGGATGAGATTAAGCAGCGGATCGATCTTGATACGGTTCTTTTGAACGGGGAATGCCATCCCAACAGGGAATTTTCCTCACCACAACAGCCATCCCCAGTCTGTGCCATGGCGGCTTGACAGGTACAGAGAAGGCGGGGTTGGTCGATCAGATAAAAGAGATTACCGATGAGAAAAATAGTTCTTGCGTCAACCAGCCCGTACCGTCAGCAGTTGCTGAAGCAGTTGCAGATTCCTTTTGTGACAGCAGCTCCCGAGTTTGATGAAGTCATCGATCCGCACGTGTCACCGGCACTTCAGGTTCGTCATCTGGCGGTTGGCAAGGCACAGAGTTTAGCCAGTCAATACCCTGATGCGGTGATCATTGGTTCCGATCAGCTTTTTGTTGATCAACGGGGCAGGACTCTCGGGAAAGCAGGGGATGAGCGCGGGGCATTCCAGCAATTGCGCCAGATGGCGGGAAGAACCCATTGCTTCTATACGGGGCTGGCGTTGCTGGATTGTCGCAACAATACTATTCAGACAGACCACGCGACCTTTTCCGTTACGATGAGATCACTCACAGATACCCAGATAGGTGACTACCTGAAGCGTGAGCGTCCTTATGACTGTGCCGGCTCCTTCAAGGTTGAAGGCCTGGGTATTGCCTTAATTGAAAAAATGGAAGGGGAAGATTTTAACGCATTGATCGGGCTGCCTTTGATCAAGCTGGTAACTATGCTTGAACAGGCCGGTATACAGGTTTTGAAGAAAATGCACTAGAAAATTGGAGACATCTCATTTTTGTTCTTGATTTGTGTTTCGTTATTTGCTAAGGTGCAAAGCAAAATGTATACAGCAGTAAGCTGTCTACCGAAAGGGCAAAACCAGAGTAATCTGGTGACGCAAAGCCACGGATCCCTGATCATGGGACCGCCGGGTTGCCGAAGCGGACGCGACGCTTTTCCCGCCCTTTTGAATACGGTAGGAAAAACGCCCACTTCGGTTTAATGGAGTGGGCGTTTTTTGTGCTCCTTCGAGCTCCATCCTGTGCGTCAGCAGCAGAAATTTCTGAGTCTTGACCGGCATCTCGGTTTTGCCCCGATTTTAAGGTAAAATTCTATGGGGTGTGGTTTGTTTCACCCCACTAACGAGCTCCAATGGTCCGTTGTGCAGGCTGTGGCGACGGGCAGAGGGTCCGGAGGTTGCAAATGAAAAAGATAACGGGTCTGTTGTTGATGTTTCTGCTGTTTCTTGGTTTGGGAGTTACATCGGCGGTTTGGGCTAAAACGGCTAATCTGTCCTGGGAGGCCAGCCCCAGCGAGGTCCTTGGCTATAAAGTTTACTACAAGGCCGGATCAGATGATCTTTCGCGTGAGGGGGGGGCGGGTACGATCGTTGTGGACGTTGGAGATGTTCTGACTTACAGCTTTTCCGGTTTGGATCCAGTCCTTGATTATTATTTTGCCGTTACCGCGTATGATGCCGCAGGGCAGGAGAGTGATTTTTCCAACCAGGTCCACAGCCCGGCGGAAATTGCTGTCAACAATCCACCTGTCCTCGAACCGATCGGTGCTCAGTCCCTTGCCGCCGGCGATAACTTTAATCTGATCATCAGTGCCAGTGATCCTGACGGCGATGCTTTGCTCTTCAGTGCAACTAATCTGCCCGCTGGTTCTGTATTTGCTCCCTCGACGCGCTCTTTCAGTTGGATTCCGAGCAATCAGCAGGTCGGAACCCATAACGTCACTTTTGTGGTCAGTGACGGTGATCTGCAAGATAGTGAAATTGTTCCTCTCACTGTTGTCCGTGCCAACGAACCACCGGTGCTCAACCCCATCGGTGCACAATCAGTCAGCGAAGGGGATCTGCTTCAATTCGGTGTTTCGGCTACCACTGAAAGTGATAACTTTATTTTCAGTGCTTCAGGGTTGCCGTCTGGAGCCAGCTTCGACTCCAATGCTCGATTGTTTAACTGGACACCTGATTACGATCAGGCCGGTAGTTTTATCGTCACCTTTGCCGTCACCGATGGGACTGATTCTGATTCAGAGGCGGTTACTGTTACCGTCCATAATACCAACCGGCCACCGGTGATTTCCGGCAGCCCGAATCTCACAGTCGGCGTTGGTCAGACATATCTCTTTGCTCCAACTGCAAGTGATCCCGATGGTGATACCCTGACCTTTTCTATAAATGCCCTGCCTTTCTGGGCAAGCTTCAATCAGCATACCGGAGTGTTGAGCGGAACGCCGGTATCTCAGGATATCGGGGTCAGCTCGAACATTATCATCTCCGTCAGTGACGGAACCCTGACGGCATCTTTGCCGGCATTCTCCATTGAGGTTACGCCCGGGACAGAAGAGTCTGAGCCAAGTTATGTCGATGGTGAACTCGACTCCGATGGCGATGGTATCCCTGATAGCCGCGACGGTTTCCCCTACGATCCAACCAGAGCCGACTGGGTGATTGACGCCAGTGCCGGGACCGGTGGCTTTATCAATCCGGACGGTGAGGTTTCGGTTCTTTACGGCGGGTCACAGCGTTTTGAAGTTGTTCCGGCAGCGGGCTATTATATCAATGACCTGCTCGTCAATGGTGTGTCCGTAGGGCTGCTAGACAGTTATGAGTTTATGGATGTCGATTCACACCATACCATTGAAGCCATCTTTTCTGAAATGCCGGTTGGTTTAAGTCAGGATCCCCTTGAACCGGGCCTGAAAGGCATTGAACGTCTTGACGGTGGTGATGATAGTAACAACCTGGTTGATGGAAAACCTCGTTTCGATCTGGATTATCGCTTCCACGTCATGCTGCGTGATTCCGGATCGCTTGATCAGTATCGCTTGTTTGTGGTGATCAATGGCTACCGTTATCCGTTGGATCATGATCGTGGTGCACTTGCCAGTGGTGCACGTTTCGTCACGACGACAAGACTGGGACCAGCCTATTCCCACCGTTACTACTTTGTTGCCGAAAATTCGTCCGGAACGCAGTTATGGCGTTATCCGGTAACAGGTGATCTGCCGGGTCCGGTTGTTGAGCTTCTTGCCGGGCACAATATGGTTGGTCTGTCAGGGAATGTCGATCCATACGGGCTCATGACAAGGGACTTGCTTGGAGTAAGGCAGGTTTATCGCTGGTTACCGACCGCTAAAAAAGACGGTGCCTACGAAATGGTCGACAGTGGAGCGCCCGTGGCAGCGGGGGAAGGTTATCAGTTGCGCAGATCAACAAGTAACAGATTGCCTGACTTACGCCACTACGGAGAAGTAGCGACCAGTTATTACGAGTTTAACGTGTCACCGGGATGGAACCTGATTGCCAACCCCTATGGCGGAAATGTCTTGCTCGAAGATATTCAAGTGCGAACAGGTGAAGCCACTCCTGTAGATTGGTTGACAGCAGCGTCACAATCACTGGTTGTCGATAGTTTGTTTGCCTACCTTGGCGAAGATTGGGGCGGTGGTAACGAAGTCACCAGCGCCGCTGGCACCAACAGAGCCGTTCTGGTGCCCTGGATCGGTTACTGGGTTTACGTTAACCCTGTGAATCAGCCGGTGTCACTGCTGATCCCCAGACCTTTACGCTAACAGGAGTTGACGATGAAAACTTTCAGAATATGGGGCTATGCTCTTAATCTAGCAATCATGGTGTTTTTCCTTGCTGCTTGTGATGGCGGTGGCGGCGGTTCAAGCTCCGGCATCACTCAACCTTCGTCGGCCACACCGCAGGCAACAGCGACAACCTTGAGCGGTACGGTGGCTGATGGATACCTCCAGGGGGCACGGGTTTTTCTCGATCGCAACGGCAACCGCCAATACGACAGTGGAGAGCCCATGGCGATATCCGGTGAAGGAGGCGTGTTTACCCTGTCCATCAACCCCGGCGAAGGTGACAGGTACTCTGTGGTCGCCGAGGTTATTGCCGGGATTACAATCGATGAGGATAACGGCTTGCCGGTAGCAGACAGTTATGTGCTCGAAGCACCGCCGGGTCGCTGGCAGTTTGTTTCGCCGTTGTCAACGTTGGTAACCTTGAAGCTACAGAAAAATCCGGCCATGACCATTGGGGATGCTGAGGTAGAAGTTAAGCGGAAACTGTTCGGGGATCCACCCGCAATTTCTCTGGCTGCTGATTATATTGCTCTTAAAGCAGACTTCGCTTACGGCGATGAAGCCCGGCGCATGCACAATGCTGCTCAGGTGGTCGCGTCGTTGATGGGAAGCTTGCGCAGTGAGATCTCGAACAATCTTGCCGGTGCAGAGGTTGCAGATCAACAACGACTGGTTGCCTATCTGGTCAGCGATGAGATTTTGCGGCGGGGCAACATGATCGGAAGCGCCGTGGATAAATCAGTTGAGGTGCCAACGATAATATCTGTGGTTAAGGAAGAGATTGACGTTCAGAGTCTGAACCGTGACAGGCTGGATCTTTATGCCGCCATTATCGCCCAGAACCCACAGGTCTGGGATATGGAACCACCGCAAATACAGCAGCAAAGCATCGCTGATGGCGCGGTTGTTGCCGTTGATGCCGTGATTTCACTGGATTTTGACAAAGCGCTGGATCCGGCATCGATTGCAACAGATGCTATTTCAGTGCGCCGGGTTGGTGGTTCTGCCGTTCCGGGTGTGATCAATTACAACGCCAGCTTGAAGCAGTTACGCTTTATACCCAACCAGATGCTGTTCACCTATAGTGATTATGAGGTTGTGGTTAGCGCCCGGTTGGCCGATCATTTCGGTAATCGCAGTAGCAGGGATAGCAGTTGGAGGTTTTCGACAACCTTTGATCTGACGCCACCGCCTCTGGCTGACATTGATCCGGAGTAGTGAGGCAGGTAAATTGATCACGGCGGGGGCAGGGCGGTTGCTCAGCCTCCGCCGGTTTTATCCTGGTCATGGATCAGTCTACGTTTGATGCGGCGGGTGATGAGCCAGACACTGATCAGTACAAACGGGATGGTGATCGCCAGCATCAGGTTTTTGTTCAGCCCCCATTGCTCGAGGGGAAAGCCTCCCATCAGGTAGCCGAGTAAGCCGACAGCATAGTAGCTGATGGCGGCAATGGATAAACCTTCGACTGTCTCCTGCAGGCGGAATTGCAGCTTGCTGCGGCGGTTCATGGCGGCCAGTTGCAGGCGGTTCTGCTCCTGGAGGGTGAGGTTGGCTCTGGTGCGCATCAGAACGCTGGCCCGTTCGATTCTTTTTGACAGATCGTCCAGCCACTCCCTGACCGATTCGCAGGTACGTGACGCCGGGTTCAGCCGCCGGATAATAAATTCACCAATGGAAAGATAGCCATCGATCCGCGTTTCCATAATTCCTTCCAGCCGATCCTTGACCAGTTGATGATAGGCTTTGGTTGCAGAAAAACGCTGGTTCGTTTCAGCGCGATAAGCCTCCAGACGGGCTTCAATCCGGGTCAGTTTTTCGAGCAGGTCACGCTCGCTGCTGGTCGTCTCTTCGTTAGTGACAACGGTCAGGATCTCGGCAAGCTGTTTGTCCATATCAAGCAGTTGTGGGGCAATCTTTTTTGCCAGGGGAAGGGCGATCATCGCCAGGAGACGATAGGTTTCCATGTCGGTCAATCGGCGTACCAACTGACCGACCTGGGTATTGTTAAGATGGTAATTGCAGACAATGAAGCGTGAGAAACCATCTCCATGCAACTTAAACGCGGTATAAATTTGTGCGTTACCGCTATAAGTGCTGCTGACCATCACCGGGTGACCCTCAAAATAACGGGTCAAGGCGTCTTCCGCATAATTCAATTGCTGTGGATCGATAATCAGGTGAAAGGCAGCAATGACATGCCCCGGAAGTTTATTCAGCCAGTCAGCCGGCAACAGTTCGATAGCAGTGTGTGCGAATGGAACCGTGTGGTCAGGATTTGCTGCCTGCATCATGGTGAGGGAGTAGAACTCAGCATGTCGCTCCCAGTGAACAACAAATTTACCAAAATCTCCATGATACGAAACGGTGCCCGGTTGCGGCTGATTGACATCGTAGCGTCTACACAGATCACAGAGGAGCTCAAACGCCTCTTCCAGTTCGTCCTGGCGTGTACAGCAGGCGGCCAGGTGGGTCATCTGCTGGGGCGGTTCAAGGGTGTAGAAGGGGCGGATGTGAAGCTCGTTATAGAGGGTTTCACGCAGGGGGTGGAACTGATAATCAATCGTTTGGCTGCCAGGCATGGACCTTTTCCTTGTTTCCCCATTGAAGGGGTTCTGATGGGGATATTGCGCTGAGTCAGTTAGTTTCGAATCAGGAATATGTTTGATTTTCCTGTTCCTGCACCCGGATAAAGGTCGTGCGTTTGGTCAGTTCTCGCAGTGCTGAAGCGCCAACGTAGGTACAGGTTGACCGCACTCCGCCGAGAATGTCTCTGATGGTATCTTCGACGGGTCCCCGATAGGGGACTTCGACGGTTTTCCCTTCTGATGCACGATATTCGGCAATGCTGCCAACGTATTTTTCCATAGCGGTCGACGAACTCATGCCATAAAAAAGTTTGTACTGACGCCCGTCACGTTGTACCAACTCTCCACCACTTTCGTCGTGTCCGGCAAACATGCCGCCGATCATGACAAAATCAGCTCCACCACCAAATGCTTTGGCGACATCGCCGGCACTGATACAGCCGCCATCGGAGATAATGCGGCCACCAAGGCCGTGTGCAGCGTCAGCGCATTCGATGACCGCTGACAATTGCGGGTAACCGACACCGGTTTTGACCCGGGTGGTACAGACTGAGCCGGGCCCGATGCCGACCTTGACGATGTCGGCCCCAGACAGAATCAATTCTTCGACCATTTCACCGGTGACCACATTGCCGGCGGTAATGGTTTTGTCGGGAAAGCTGTCGCGGCAACGGCGAACGAAGTCAACAAAGGTTTCAGCATAACCGTTGGCGACATCGATACAGATAAATTTGAGTTGCGGATGTTGTGCCATGATGGTGCGCAGTTGCTCCATGTCATGATCGGAAGTACCGGTACTGACCATGATGTGTTCAACGATAGAAGGAGTTTGTTCAGCCAGAAAAGAGGCCCATTGATCGGGATGGTAGTGCTTGTGAATAGCGGTCAGCAGTCCATGGCGGGCAAGTACGGCAGCCAGTTCAAAAGTGCCGACGGTATCCATGTTGGCGGCAATGATTGGTGTGCCAAGCCAGCGATGCTGACTGTGAAGAAAGGTGAACTCACGCTCAAGGCTGACCTGGGCACGACTTTTTATGGTCGAGCGTTTGGGGCGGATCAATACATCCTTGAAGCCGAGCTTGATATCTGTTTCGATGCGCATGATGGTATCCTCGTTTCCGATTCGGAAACCGTATTTGTGCCCCACTTGAGCTTCCAGGTGGAGACGATTCTCGTTGTCAATGGTAGCAACGGCAGTTTTGTGTAACAGTATAACAAGGATGTTCGGGTGATGTCTGTTGTAATCTCCCTGTCGACTGTGGCAATCTAGCCCCCTGCTTTCATCAATCCATAATATCTTTTCAGGAACAGTCAATTCATGGAACATTCCAATTTTGTCCATCTTCATTTGCACAGCCAGTACAGTCTTCTTGATGGCGCGATCAAGCTTGATGAGCTGGTGAGCAGATCGCGTGAATTTAAAATGCCGGCGGTTGCCGTGACGGATCACGGTAACATGTTCGGTGCCATCGAATTTTATAGTAAAGCCATGAATGCCGGGGTCAAGCCTATTGTTGGCTGTGAAGTTTATGTTGCTCCCGGTTCACGTTTTACCAAAGCTAATGCCCGTGGTTCTTCAGAAGCATCCTATCATCTGGTGCTTTTGTGTATGAACATGGCTGGCTACAAGAATATCTGTCATTTGATATCCGCGGCCTACCGTGAGGGTTTTTACTACAAACCACGTATCGACTGGGAACTGCTGGCGCAGCATAACCAGGGGTTGATCGCCATGTCAGCCTGCCTCGGCGGCGAGTTGCCGACCCTGTTCAATCTGAATCAACCGGAAGAGGCCCTCCAGCGTGCCGGACAGATGGCAGAGATTTTCGACGACGGGCGTTTTTATATCGAGCTGCAAAAGAACTTTCTGCCGGAGCAGGACAAGGCCAATAAAGGATTGATCGCTCTTGCAGATGAGCTGGATCTGCCGCTGGTGGCCACTAACGACTGTCATTATCTCTCCCGTGAAGATGCTTTTGCTCACGAGGTCCTGCTGTGTATCCAGACCGGCAAGACAATGGATGACCCGAACCGGATGCGTTTTCCCAACGATGAGTTCTATCTCAAGTCTGCGGAGGAGATGACGGCTCTGTTCCCTGACCATCCGGAGGCCATTGCCAACACTATCCGCATCGCCGAGCGTTGTAATCTGGATCTTGATTTTAATACCTACCACTTTCCCCAGTACGAAAAGCCCGAAGACAAGACCCTGGACGAGATACTTGCTGAACAGAGCCGGGCGGGGCTGCAGGAGCGTCTGGAAGAGATTCGCCAGGTGCGCCCCATCACTGACGACATGATAAGTACCTATGAAGAGCGGTTGCAGGTGGAGCTTGACTGTATCAAGCAGATGGGATTTCCGGGTTATTTTCTGATCGTTGCCGATTTTATTAACTGGGGTAAGGATAACGGTATTCCGGTTGGCCCCGGGCGGGGTTCGGCGGCGGGCAGTCTGGTAGCCTTCGCTATTCGTATCACCGACATTGATCCGATCCCCTACAATCTGCTGTTTGAACGTTTTCTCAATCCCGAACGTATATCGATGCCGGATATCGATGTCGATTTCTGCATCTATGGGCGTGAGCGGGTGATCGATTATGTACGCGAAAAGTACGGTGCCGATAATGTCGCCCAGATCATCACCTTTGGCACCATGCTTGCCAAGGGGGTACTGCGCGATGTTGGTCGGGCTTTGAATATCCCCTACGGAGAAGTTGACAAAATTGCCAAGATGGTTCCGGCGGTCCTCGGCATTACCCTGAAGCAGGCGATTCAACAGGAGCCGCAATTAAAAGCCCTGGTCGATAAGGACCCCAAGATCAAGGAACTGGTCAAAATTGCCCTGGCGCTGGAGGGGTTGACGCGCCATGCCTCCACCCACGCGGCCGGTGTGGTGGTAACACCCCGGCCATTGCCGGAATATCTCCCCCTCTATATTGACCCCAAATCGGGGGGGCAGGTTACCCAGTATCCGATGAGTTATGTCGAAAAAATCGGGCTGGTCAAATTCGACTTTCTCGGGTTGAAAACCCTTACTGTGCTGGAAAATGCGGTGCGCCTGGTACGTGCCGGTCAAGACCCTGATTTTGAGCTGAAGCTGATTCCCGATGACGACAAAAAAACCTTTGAGCTGCTTTCTCATGGAGAGACTACGGGTGTTTTCCAGCTTGAGTCGAGTGGAATGAAGGAATATCTGGTCAAACTCAAACCAAGCTGTTTTGAAGATCTGATTGCCATGGTTGCTCTCTATCGTCCGGGGCCTTTAGGCTCCGGCATGGTGGATTCCTTTATCAAGCGTAAACACGGGCTGGAAAAGTTTACATTCGATTTTCCCCAGCTTGAAGCAATTCTCAAGGACACCTACGGGGTTATTGTCTATCAGGAGCAGGTCATGCTGATTGCCCAGGTTCTGGGTAATTACAGTCTGGGTTCTGCCGATCTGCTACGTCGGGCGATGGGAAAGAAAAAAGCCGACGAGATGGCCGAGCAGAAAAAACAATTTTTAGCCGGAGCGCGGGAAAACAAGCTTAATATCAAGAAGGCCGAAGCAGTATTCGATCTGATGGAGAAGTTTGCGGCCTATGGTTTCAATAAGTCGCATTCAGCGGCCTATGCCCTGATTGCTTATCAGACCGCGTACCTCAAGGCTCACTATCCGGTTGAGTTTATGGCCGCCCTGCTCACCGAAGACATGGAAAACACTGATAAGGTCATCAAGAATATCAGTGAGGTTCGGAGTATGGGAATTTCCATCCTGCCCCCGGACATCAATGCATCGGAGCGCTCCTTTACCGTAGATAGCGAAGAAATGCGTTTTGGTCTTGGCGCTGTCAAGGGAGTCGGTTCTGCCGCGCTGGAGGCAATCTTTCATGTCCGCAAAGAAAAACCCTTCAGTTCACTGCAGGACTTCTGTGAGCGGGTTGATCTGCGCAAGGTCAATAAAAAGGTTGTTGAGGCGCTGATCAAGTGCGGGGCATTCGATTCCCTTGGGGGCAAAAGGTCACAATGCCTGTCCGTTCTTGAAGAATGCATGGATATCGGTCAACGTATGCAAAGAGAGCAGGAATCAGGACAGGATTCTCTCTTCGGTACGAATGAAATTCGGTCCATCGGCGGGAATGGGTATGGACAGTTGCCACTGATAGAAGAATGGGATGAGAAAACTCTCCTCAGTTTTGAGAAAGAGGCTCTGGGCTTTTACGTCACCGGGCACCCTCTGGCACGTTACAGTGATGCCATCAAGAGTTTTGCCACCTGTGAGATCAGCGCCCTCATCGAACGTACTGATAAAGAGCAGGTGCGAATTTGCGGTATCGTATCGGGGACAAAAGAACTGGTGACCAAGAAGGGTGAGCGAATGGCTTTTGTCACCCTGGAAGATCTTACCGGGTCGATGGAGATCGTAGTATTCCCTGAGGTCTATTCTGCGTCAATGGATATGATCAAAGGTGAGGAGCCAATTCTGATCAGTGGTGAACTGGATGTCGGCGAAGAGGCCTGTAAGCTTCTTGCCAGTGACATAGTTCTTTTGCGTGAGGTTCGTAAAACCATGGCCCGCCGGGTACGTATCCGCTTAACGACCCCTGGCCTGCAGGAGACACAGTTGCGCCAGCTTAAAAGTATCGTGCAGCGTTATCGCGGCGATTGTGAAGTCTTCCTGCAGATCGTCATACCGAACCGTAGCGAGACACTGATCAAGCTGCCTGATCAACTGAAAATGGCGGCATCAGAGGAGGCGCTGGCTGATGTGGACGCTCTTTTCGGTTATAACGTGATGCATTTTGAATAGTTAAGGTCCATCCGGAACCTCCGGGGGTGGCTACCCAATGGGCTTATGCTTGACCTTGTTCTTTTGTCGTTTTATTATTACGAATTAAATTTTTGGCGCGCCTTTCCAGCACTTTTTTAGAGCGTTGGTCCGGATGAGGCAAAAACATGAAGGCCACTACTGGTGATATGGCGACTGCCGATCGCAGGGAGATTATATGAGCCAATTTCTTGATTTTGAAAAGCCTCTTGCTGATTTGCAAAATAAAATCAGTGAGTTGCGTGAATATTCAACGGATAATGTTGACTTTACCAGCGAAATTCAAAAATTTGAAAAAAAGGCAGAACGCCTGAAAAAAGAGATTTATTCCAATTTAACCCGCTGGCAGCGTACACAGTTGGCACGTCATGCCGAGCGACCCTATACGCTTGATTATATTGAGCGTATTTTTACTGACTGGTTTGAAGTTCATGGCGACCGTAATTTTCGTGATGATCCGGCGCTGGTCTGCGGTTTCGCCCGGATAGACGGCCGGCCCTGCTGTGTTATTGGTCATCAGAAGGGGCGGAATACCAAAGAAAAGGTTCATCGCAATTTTGGTATGCCCAATCCGGAAGGTTACCGCAAGGCACTGCGAGTCATGCAGCTTGCCGAACAATTCGGACTGCCGATTTTTACTTTTGTTGATACCCCTGGAGCTTTTCCGGGTATCGGCGCTGAGGAGCGTGGCCAGGCCGAGGCAATTGCCAGAAACCTGCGTGAAATGGCAACACTCACAGTTCCCGTCATCGTTACTGTTACCGGCGAAGGCGGATCCGGAGGTGCTTTGGCGATAGCCGTCGGCAACCGCGTGTTGATGATGCAATATTCGGTCTATGCGGTTATCTCTCCGGAAGGGTGCGCCGCCATTCTCTGGAACGACGGAACCAAGGGCCCCCAGGCCGCCGAGGCGTTGAAGTTGACGGCCCAGGATGTTGACAGCCTGAAAACCGTTATCGACGATATTGTTCCGGAGCCGCTTGGCGGGGCTCATCAGAATCCTGTTGAAGCGACTGCAACCCTGAAACAATATCTGCTCAAACATTTAAATGAACTGCTCGAATATTCGCCTGAGGGGTTGGTGGAACAGCGTTATCAGCGTTTCAGGGCAATGTCTGAGGTCGATGAAGACTGATTTCGGGGGCGTTATGACGTCGTCTGCGCGTTTAGTGCTGCTCTTTGTTTGCCTGATGATGTTGCTCTTTCTGAGTGCTTGCGGAGGCACAAGAAGTCCCATCGTCAGAGTGATAGATACTCCGGAAACCCGTGAATTGCCGGGCTGGAAGCGTCCCTATGAAGTTGACGGTATCCGGTATTATCCGTTGCGTGATTATGAAGGTTTTCGTGAGCGCGGTATTGCCAGTTGGTACGGACGTGATTTCCATGGCCTGAGAACCAGCAATGGTGAAATCTACGATATGTACAGTGTCAGCGCCGCCCATAAAACTCTGCCTATGGGGACGCTGGTACAGGTTACCCGCCTGGGTACGGGCAAACAGATTGAGGTTCGCATTAATGACCGTGGGCCGTTTGCTCCCGGCCGTATCATCGATCTTTCATACGCTGCCGCCCGCCAGCTTGGTATTGTTGAAGCCGGCCTGGCAGATGTCGAGATTGTTGCTATCGGGGGGACTTATCGACCACCCCAGCGTTCGGCCAGTGCTGTTAACAGCTACGCTGTCCAAATTGCCTCGTTTTCACTGGCGGATAATGCGCGACAACTGGCCGACGAGATGCGAATCCGCTTCGGCGATGCCCAGGTAGCTACTGCCCTGATCAATAATCAGTCGGTTCACCGGGTCAGGGTCGGACAATTTACATCATTCGAACAGGCCGAAAAGATAACCAGCCAGATGATTGCTGAAGGCTATAACGGAAGCTTTATTGTTGTTTTCGAATGAATTGGTGGCTGGCTGTTATTCGTTGCGGCCAGAGCATTTGCCGAATAACGGACACAATTTATCACCTCGCTCCATGGGTTTCCATGGAGCTTTTTTTATCAAGCCGTAACTATGGTCACTTTTGTAGTAGGATGTCAGAGGTTAGCTTTTGCCGCAGGGAGTCAGTATGGAACTCATTCACCGTGAGCCGATATTGGGTGTTATTGACACCCTTGCCAGTCGCTATCTGCAGGGAAAAATCAAGGCCATTCGCACGGCGATGATCAGTCTGCTTTCAGAAGGGCACTTGCTGATCGAGGATATCCCCGGCCTTGGAAAAACCAGTCTGGCCCTTGGCCTGTCGGCGACGCTCGGACTTGACTTTGGGCGTATTCAGTGTACCGGCGACCTGCTTCCGAGTGATATTACCGGAGTCTCTATTTTCAACCGTGAAGATAATCGCTTCCATTTTGTCAAAGGACCGATTTTCAATCATCTTCTTCTTGTCGATGAAATCAACCGCACTTTGCCGAAGACCCAGAGTGCACTGCTTGAAGCTATGGAGGAGCGCCGGGTGACCCTCGAAGGTGTGACCTATAAGCTACCGGAGCCCTTCATGGTCATTGCGACCCAGAACCCTCTGGATCATGTTGGCACTTTTCCGTTGCCGGAATCGCAACTCGACCGTTTTTTAATGACAACAGATATTGGTTATCCGCCGGCCGCGCTGGAAAAACAGATTATTCGTCAAGGTAGTGTGCGTGAAGATCTCAGCCGGATTAAGCCATTGTTGACCCGAGATCAGATTATAGAAGCGCGCCAGTTTGTGCGCGAGAAAATCGAGTTACATGAAAAGATCGCCGGATACATTCATGAACTGCTGCAGCGCAGCCGTGATCATTCCGGGTTTATTAATGGTATTTCTACTCGCGGTGGCATTAGCCTGGCAGCAGCGGCTCGGGCGCAAGCCTACCTGCAGGGGCGCTTGTTTGTGGTGCCGGAAGATGTTCAGGTGGTTGCGCTCGCCGTTGTCTCCCACCGCCTTGATCTGCGCCCTGAGCAGGATCATCTGGATAAAAAAGAGGTATTGCGATTATTACTAAGAGAAATTCCGGTACCAGTCGTTTAAAGCTGACCCGCGCCGGCGCTTTTTATATTGCCCTGACCCTGCTGTTCGGCTTCGCTGCTGTTAATACCGGCAACAACCTGTTGTACCTTGTGGTTGCGGCGCTACTGGGCTTTATGACTGTTACCGGCTGGTGCGGACACAAAAATTTGAGTGGACTGGAATTCCTCATGCTCCCGTCACATGACCTGTTTGCTGGTACACCGGGGGCAGTCAGAGTCAGGATAACCAGCCACCGCTATCTTCCAACATATCTGCTGCATGTCAGGATGGATGCCACCGATGTCCTGGTGCCGGCGATTGCTGCCGGTGCCAATGAGGAGGTGGCGCTGTCACTGACGATGCCGCAACGTGGGCTCTGTCCGGCGCCATCAATTCACGTTTCCTCCTGTTTTCCCGTCAACTTTTTTGTCCGCTCCTGTCGATTTGATCTTCAGCAATCGTTGCTGGTTTTCCCCCGTCCAATCGCAACTCAACTGCCTGCCCAGGAAACGCCTTCTTTGGGTTCTGCCGAACACCAGGTGGCAAGATCGGGTGGTGAGGGAGATTTGCGTAGCATTGAAAACTATCGAGCCGGTGATCCGCCGAAATCAATCCACTGGAAACTGTCCGCCCGGCATCAGGAGTTAAAGACGAAACAGATGAACCATCAGGCTGAGGAAACAAGGATTCTCGATCCTGAGCTGTTTGACGGGTCTCTGGAGGAACGTCTGGGCCGTTGTGCTTATCTTATTAATCGCTGTTTCAGTCAGAATTGTGCCGTTGGGCTGAATATTGCCGGTCGGCACATTGCACCGCGGTCTGGCAGGATTCAGCGGTTGCGGCTGCTCAAAGAGTTGGCACTGTATGAATAATCTACAGCAGACAGTGCACTGGCTTCTCTATCTGGCAGCGTTGATCGCTGTATTGCCGATTTTTTCATTTTTGCCTCTGTGGGTGCAGATTTTCCTCGGCATCTGCTTGACTGTTGGTCTGTTGCGTTCACGGATCAGGTGGGGACAAACAACCGGACGGATTGCAGTTGCTATCACCGTTGTTGCTGTTAGCGCCAGTGCCGTACAATTATCCGCACTCAATGTAGCTCTCCCTCTGGTGCAGATTCTCTGTCTGTTATTGGCTGCCCGCCTGGCCAGTGAAAAAACACCGCGCAACATGCTTCAAACCTTTGTGCTGACCCTTATCCTATTGGCGTCCTCCTCTCTGTTAACTCTTGATATGGTTTATTTGTCCTATCTGATTCTGCTGATCCTGATACTGAGCAGCGGCCTGATCCTGCTTAGTTTTATCCATGTCGATCCACAGATTCAATTGCCTTGCGGGTTGATGAAAGGTCTGCGTTTTTTTCTGTTGGCTGTTCCAGCGACGACCCTGATATTGATGCTCGCTCTTTTCTTCATTCTGCCGCGGACCCCTACGCCACTTTGGAACATTGCCGGACAGGAGTCGGCAGCCCTTGCTGGAATGACAGACCAGGTCCAACCGGGTAGTTTTTCTGATCTGACAAGTGCCGGAGATACCGCATTTCGTGCTGAAGTTGACGAGCTGCCGGCATCACTCCTCTACTGGCGAGGGATCGTTCTCGACCGCTTGGATGATCAGATCTGGCGTCGCAGCAGTCCTCAGGTGCGAGAACAGTTCAGAACAGATGGGTCTGACGGTTATGAATATGTGATCTATGCTGAACCGAAATCAGATCTCTATCTGGTGACCCTTGATCGTACTGATCGGCTTCAGGGAGTATCACATCGTGCTGAAAGTGATGGGGTTTTTACGCGCCATCGTCAGGATCACAGGCGCACAACTTATCGCGGCATTGGCCGACCGGATGCTGTTGCTGTGCTGGAGGGGAGGGCGGATGATTATCTGGCCGTACCATCTTCTATATCACCGCAATTGCGTGAAGTTGCTGCTGAGCTTGGCGACAGGGACCAGGCTTTTTCCATGCTGATAGAACGACTTGAGACTTTTTTTCTTCAGCAGCAACTTACCTATTCAGCAGAGAATCTGCCGCTGACACAGGCTCCTCTAGCAACCTTTCTGTTCGAATCACGTCGTGGTTACTGCGAACATTTTGCTTCGGCATTCGCTGTTATGCTGCGGCTTATGGACGTTCCGGCCAGGCTGGTCGGGGGGTATCTGGGGGGCACTTACAACCAGTTCGGTAAATTCTATCTGGTGACGGAGGATCGCGCCCACGTCTGGGTTGAGGCCCTGAACGATGAAGGGGTGTGGGTGCGGATCGATCCCAGCCGTCTTGCGGTGAATGCCGAGCAGGCCTTTTCGGCTACCGTTGCCACACATAGTTATCTGCAGACCCTGCTGGATGCGCTTTTTCATTCCTGGACCCGGCGGGTGCTTAATTTTGATTTGCAGCAGCAGTTTGAACTTTTTCGCGAGGCTTCAGAAACGCTGGCCGGGTTGCGGCGGTTCGATGTTTCAATGCTACCGACGGTGTGGTCGACTATAGTGATCGCAAGTGTATGTATGATAGTTTTCCTTGTCAGGCGCAGAACAAAAAATTTTGGACTGGTGCCATCCTACTTGCGTCGTCTGGCCGATTGTGCCGGACTTGAAAAAATTCCTCCAGAGTTGGGGTTGTACCAGCTTGCAGATTTGACCGGGCATCCCTTGTGTCGAGAATTTGCCGAGTGCTATGGCGCGACTCTTTATCGTGGAAGGTCGCTTGAAGCAGCAGAGCGCCGGCGACTAAAAGAAATAGTGCGGCAACTTAAAGGGCAACAGCTTGTTATTGAGGTTGCATTGCCTGAGGGCCTTGGTGATAATAGAAAGTTGCGGGGCCCGTTTCAAACTGATCAGAAAGGAAATCAGCATGCCATTCATAGAAGTTAATATCACCGAAGGTGCCACCAACGAACAAAAAGCCCAATTGGTTGAAGGTATCACTGATCTGATGGTCAAGATCATGAACAAAAACCCTTATTCAACCCACGTTATCATCAAAGAGGTCGAAACCGACAGTTGGGGGATTTCCGGCAAGTCGGTTAAGCGTCTGCGCGCGGATGGTGAAACCGCAAATATCTCTAAAGCCTGATTTTAGAAGCATAGCGATGTCAAGTCCCGGCGAGTTTCTCCAGGCATGTGCCGACGGCAAGATCTGGGTTTTTTGTGATTGCTGTCAGGATGCCAAAAAGCTCAATGAGGTAGAACATCTTGACTGTATCGGTAACCAATCATACTGGGGGAGCGAGCCCTGGTGGCACGATACAAGGGTGTTCAACTGCCCGGATTGCGGTAGCAGACAACAATCACTGATCGAATATCAACCCTGATTACTGAAACTTTTCCGTTGACCCCATAGCCTGCGTGTTGTGGTGCTCCTCTATGCGTTAGTCTTTTTACTTTCAGCAATTACCTTAATCTAATCAGTGAGTATTCTTGCAGATCGCCCACCACCGGCTAGACTGGTAGAGTGAAAAATTTTGCTTTACATTCTATAAATCATATATATAATCAATCATATTAATGTGAGCGTCTGGAATGATAATCCGCAAAAAGGAGCGCAAAAATGAAAAATTATGAATATGACATCCTGACAATTGGAGTGGGACCAGCAGGAATGGTGGTTGCGGCCATGGGTTCGGAAATGGGGTTGAAGGTGTGTGCCATTGAGAAGGACAAGGTCGGTGGCGAATGTATGAATGTCGGCTGTATCCCCAGTAAAGCACTGTTGCGTATGGGTAAAACCCGCCATGCCGTAACCAAGTTTCCAGCCATGCAGATGGAAGAGATGCGTGAGCCGGAAGTAAAAAATCCCTTTTCCCTCATTCAGGAACAGCTCAAGACTGTTATTGCCAAATACGACAAGAAGCTTGGCAAAGTAGATATGGTCAAAGGCGAGGCCCGTTTTGTCGATTCTCATACGGTCGAGGTTGACGGACGACAAATCAGTGCCAAGCGGATCTTTATCTGTACCGGCACCCGTCCCGCTAAACCCCCGATTCCAGGGCTGAGTACCATCGACAATCTGCTGACCAACGAAAATCTCTTCCATCTGGATGCCATTCCCAAAAGTATGTTGGTCATCGGTGGTGGAGCAATCGGCGCCGAGATGGCGCAGGCTTTTTCACGCCTGGGTAGCCAGGCAAGCATCGTGCAGATGGATCCGCATCTTCTTCCCTTTGCCGATCGCCATGCCGGAGAACTGCTGGAAGAATGTTTTAAAAAAGAAGGGATTGCTGTTTACAACAGTCGGTCAATCAGCTCGGTTTCGAAAAAAGATGACGGAAGCGTGGTTTTGACGACCAAAGAGGGAGAGTCTCTTGAGGCCGAGCGCTTACTGCTGGCTGCTGGTCGGACACCGGTGATTGACAAACTGGATCTGGAAAAGGCAGGTGTTCAATACACCCCTAAAGGGATTCCGGTCAATGCCAATTTACAGACCAATGTGTCGCATATTTATGCTGTAGGAGACTGCAACGGTAACTATCTCTTCTCCCATGCAGCCATGCATCAGGGGATGATTGCCTTGATGAATATCATGCGGCCGTGGCCGTTCAAAAAAGATTTCAAGAAATATGTCGTGCCCTGGACCGTATTTACCGATCCCCAGGTTTCGTCAGTGGGTATGAGTGAAGCCGACCTGATTGCCGCCGGTATCAAATATGAAGTCATTGAAGCAAAGCACGCTGATTACGGCGCTGCTATCGCAGAGCAGGTGACAACCGGTTCTGTTCGCGTGCTGGCGAGCAAATATGGCAAAATCTATGGGGCTTCTGTTATCGGCGAAGGATCTGCTGAAATGATCAATGAATGGGCTCTGGCGATCCAGAAAAACATCCGGCTGGTTGATATCATGCTGCTGCAGCATTCATTCCCGAGTATGTCCTTCATGAATAAATCCATTGGTGAAATGTGGATGATGGGGATGATGAAAAATGAAAAGATGAAGAAGATGATGGCAAAGATGATGGGTTGACAATCGATTTTCTTTCATTGTTTCTCAATGTTTACCGTAGTCTAACGCTAACCAGAGAGGCTTGGTCGTCACGGAGATAGAAATTCGAACCTGCGCCACCATGCGGAAAATTCGATGATATAGTTATAACCGCAAACGGTAGCAAGCTGGCGACCAGTGAGAAGTTCCCGGCTGCGGAGGTATCCCGCCAAGGTTCGTTTTTCATGGCCGAAGGGGTTGAGCCTTCGGTGTTGGTACGCTTTCGTTGACTAACATTTTTCTTATCAAGGAGGTTCACAAGATGAAAGGGAATGAAAAGCTGATCAAATCACTGAATGCCAGGTTGGTGGAAGAACTGACAGCAATCAACCAGTACTTCGTACATGCCGAGATGTGCGAAGATTGGGGCTACGAAACCCTTCAGGCAGCTATCAAGAAACGTTCTATTTCCGAGATGAAGCATGCCGAGAAATTGATCGAACGGATACTGTTCCTGGAAGGGCAGCCGGTTGTATCCAAACTTGACAAGATCTCTATCGGTAAATCAGTGGATCAGATGCACCAGTTCGACTGGAATGCCGAAGAAAGTGCCATCAAGGGTTATAACGAGAGTATTCGCCTCGCCGCCGAGGTGGGAGACAACGGGACCAAGACCATCCTCGAGGGAATTCTCAAGGATGAGGAAGAACATATTGACTGGCTGGAAACCCAGAAAGACCAGATTGAGCAGATGGGGCTTCAGCTGTATTTAGGTGAGCAGCTCGGCTGAACCTTCTACTCCAGTCCCTCCCTGTCACGGGGAACCCGCTTATGGCAGTCCCCGTGACAGGCAAGGGCTTGCCCGCCCCACCTCATTTCAGCAGCGCCGATTTTTGCTCAGCAGCTTGCTTGTCCTGATCAGTTTTGTTGAAACAATGCTGGTTTTTGCTTGTCTGGATGGGTGTCGAAAGGTTCATGATTTGCCAGGCGCCGAGCTTGCAGATTCTTGATAAGGGGCGATTGTCTGCACGGCGGTAATTCGAGCTGTAGTCAGTGACCCTTGTCGGTGTCTCTTTCGTGCAGCTGGACATTCGAGCTTCTAGCTTGATAGCGCATCTGGCTGAATCAGTTTGAAGGTTGCTTTACACGTTTCATGTTCTCAATTAACCTTTCAAATTTGCATCCTCTTTTGTCCCCACGTAGCGCATGACGAGAAATTTGTTGTTTGCACAGATTGCGTTATATTTTAGCGGTCAGGCTGGATCGACCCGAAATGTCACCTGTTTATAGCGCCTGAATTGGCTGACAGACAAGGAGAATTGATATGAATCAGAAAAACACATCCCAGAACGGTATCAGTGCGCAGCTTTACCGCATGGTGATGGGCGACCATCTCTGCCCGTTTGGTCTGAAAAGCAAGGATTTGTTGGAGCGTCACGGAATCAGTGTTGAGGATCATCATTTAACCTCTCGTCAGGAAACGGACGCTTTTAAAGAAAAGCACGGGGTTAAGACGACGCCTCAGATATTTATCGATGGAAAACGCATTGGCGGCTACGACGAGTTGCGGGAGTATTTCGGACTGGATTCACCTGGTAAGGACAAGGTCACTTACGAACCGGTTATTGCTCTTTTCGCCACAGCATTTCTGATGGGATTGGCGGTCAGTTGGACGGCGACTGGAACTTTGCTGAGCGCCAGGATGCCGGAATATTTCGTGGCTATCGCCATGTGTCTGCTGGGTCTTCAGAAACTCAAGGATGTGGAGAGCTTCAGTACGATGTTTCTCAACTACGATCTGCTCGCTCAACGCCACGTGCGGTACGGTTATGTGTATCCCTACGCAGAGACGATCGCGGGGATTTTGATGCTGGCAGGTGCGCTGATCTGGCTGGCGGCGCCCCTTGCTCTGTTCATTGGTACCGTGGGCGCGGTCTCGGTAATTAAGGCTGTATATATCGACAAGCGTGAACTCAAATGTGCCTGTGTCGGCGGCGATAGTAAAGTGCCGCTGGGTTTTGTTTCGCTGACAGAGAATCTTATCATGGTTGGCATGGGCGTTTGGATGTTGTTCCGCACCTATTTATGGTGATCTGTGTCGGTCTGATTATTTAGCTGCAGGAGGAGGATAGATGGCGAGAAATAAAAGTCTGCGTAACACTTGTGAACGTTTTGTAAATGATGCTTTCGATCTGCTTGATGTTCCGCCGGAGATGCGACAAATGATGCGCAGCCCCTATCGGGAAGTCCGTTTTGAGCTGCCGTTGAAACGGGACGATGGCACAAGTAGTCTGTTCTATGGTTATCGGGTTCAGCACAATCAGAGTCGTGGGCCATTTAAAGGAGGATTGCGGTATCACCCCGACGTCGACCTGGAGCATTTTATTGGTTTAGCTGAGGTGATGACCTGGAAAACAAGTCTTTTTGACCTCCCCTTCGGGGGTGCCAAGGGTGGAATTAACTGCAACCCGCGTGAATTGTCGGAAATTGAGCTGGAAACACTGACCAAGCAGTATGTTCGGCGCATGTTGACATTGTTGGGGGCTGATCGTGATATTCCCGCACCGGACATGGGAACCGGACCAAAAGAAATGGCCTGGATTCTCGATGAGTTTGCCCACAAGGGCGGCTTTAACCCGGCTGTTGTGACAGGTAAACCGTGTGAGTTAGGCGGTGCAGCGGGACGCCTTGAGGCGACTGGCTTCGGGGTTGCTCTGATGACCGCCAAGGCCGCGATTGCGAGTGGGATTGAGATAGAAGGAGCAACGGTTGCGATTCAAGGAATGGGCAATGTCGGTGAATACGCTGCCAGATTTTTAGCAGATCGCGGTGCCAGGGTCGTGGCTCTGACCAATTCGAGTTGTGGCCTGTATAAGAAAACCGGCCTCGATGTTGGCAATATCTTTGATGAGATACATTCAGGGAACAACCCAAAAAAAACAATTGACGAATTAACCGGTGATTTCGACAAAATCAGTAATGAAGAGCTGTTACAGCTCAATGTCGACATTCTGATTCCAGCTGCCGTCAGCGACGTCATTCACGAGGATAATGTGGATAAGCTCCAGGCGAAACTGATAATCGAGGCAGCCAATATCCCCGTCAGTTGTTCTGCCGTTGATATTCTGGAAGAGCGTCAGATACCGATTGTCCCTGATATCCTGGCAAATTCAGGTGGGGTAACGGCTTCATATTTCGAATGGGTGCAAAATCGTCAGCGTTGTCAATGGAGCAGGAAAAAGGTCATGAAAAAGTTAGAAAAACGGTTGGACATGGTATGGAATATCGTTGACACTAAAGCTTCACAAGAACAATTGAGCTACCGACAGGCCGCATATGCTATCGCCCTGCAACGTGTGGTCACAGCGACCAGCTTTCGGGGATTTTAGAAAAATTGCAGTTGCATGGCCCTCCCTGACTCGATCCTGAGTTTGTCATTCAACAAAGGAGGTCGAACATGAGTATGAAAGAAGCTACGGCAACCAGCTTGATTCTCTATGTAGGATTTCGACTTTCTTTCAATGACTTATGTCACTAGCGTCCGGTTAATAAATTGACATCAAGCTTAACGTCATGTTTATGCACAGTTTTATAGGCTGTTGTGCCATTTTCGATTAGAATTCAGAATGAATGAGACACTTGGCTTTGGTGAATTCAATACATGTGATTTCAGCAACTTGTGGATCGTAATTTGATGGCAACTTCAATTTCAAAAGTTAATCGGACAGTAGTGGACTTATGTGAAAATGACCAAGAGAAAATGACGCAACGATGAAGATTTATGTCACTGGTGGAATGGGCCTTGTCGGCAATGAAGTGGTGCGGTAACTTGTCGCACAGGGACATGAGGTTGCTGCCATGGTGCGCTCCGGCTCAAAGGTTAGACTGGGCGTGAATCCGTCGGACCGGGTGAAAATCTAGCCGGGTGACGCTACCAGGCCGGATAGTCTGCCCCGGGCCATGTCAGTGGCTTCCGGGAATGATGGCGATAGTCAACAGCAAGGGAGGAAAAAATGGGTACTCATTGGATTGACGAAGGCTGTATCAATTGCGGCGCCTGCGCGCAGGTTTGCCCGGTTGATGCAATCACTGAGCAGGAAGAATCTCACGTTATTGACAAGGAAGTTTGTACCGATTGCGGGAATTGCGACACGGTATGCCCGGTGGACGTCATCCATTGGGAATGATGGGGCTGATCCCGACGCTTCGACTTGTTTTCCCACAGACGTTACAGTCTTCAAGGAGTGGCAGGCATCCCGCTCAGTGCGGGATGTCTGCCACTCCGGTTCATTTCATCATGAATCTGTATTGAACACCGGGGTCATCCGGTTTTGATCTTCTGCTTAACAAAGTATGGTCAATCCGGATGGCCACCTCTACCCCGAAGCCTATTTTCTTACGCACAAGATTCTGTGATACCGGTTCATAAAAACCTCCGCTCTTCTGACAGTTTTCTTATTGTGGTAGACTTCTCATTACACCGCATCTGTTTTTGCGGCATCCTGGTTTTTTGATTGCAGATACAACCAGAAAGGAGAGAACCTATGTTGGGATTGATGATCAAGGACAAAATACGCTGGCACGATGATTGGTCTTCGGAATTCGGCAGACGCTTCCAGATTCATGATTTTACCGATAATCTGATCATTTTCGAAGAGGGCCAACCCAGAGAAGAGATCCTGGCGGTTCTCGGGGGGGCTTCTGAGGAGATTTATGAAATCCTCGAACTGGAAGATGCACCACCGGACAGCTGTGACTACATGGTTGCCTCCGGCCGTTGCTTTAACCGCAAAACCGGTTAACTTCGTTCTCGGCCATGACGAAGAAAATCTATCTCGACTATAACGCCAGCACTCCTGTCGCCCCGGAGGCGGTTGAGGCGATGCGCCCCTTTCTGACCCAGCACTACGGCAACCCATCCAGTCCACATTGGGCCGGCGCTCCGGCTAGGGAGGCAGTGGAACGGGCGCGGGCGCAGGTAGCGGAGCTTCTGGACTGTGATCCCACCGAAGTCGTCTTCACCAGTGGCGGCAGCGAGTCGAACAATCATGCCCTAAAAGGGGGCTTTTTCGCTCAGCGCGAGCACGGCGATCACATCATCACCACAGCGGTGGAGCATCCGGCCACCCTTGCCCCCTGCCGCTTTCTTGAGCGACTGGGGGCAAAGATAACCCTTATACCCGTCGACCGTTTCGGGCGGGTCGACCCGGACGACGTGCGCCGGGCGATTACTTCCCGCACGATTCTGATTTCGGTGATGCATGCCAACAACGAGGTCGGCACGATCCAACCCATTGCGGAAATAGCCGCCAGAGCCCGCGAGGCAGGTGTCCTTTTCCACACTGACGCTGCCCAGAGTGTCGGCAAGATTCCCGTCGCGATTGACACTCTCGGGGTTGACCTTCTTTCGCTTGCCGGACACAAGCTATATGCTCCCAAGGGGATCGGCGCTTTGTACATTCGGCAGGGGACGCGCATCGAGCCTTTCATCCATGGCGCCGGGCATGAAGAAGGGCGACGCGCCGGAACGGAAAATGTCCTCCTCGCCATGGCACTGGGAGCGGCCTGCGAGGTTGCCACCGGTTGGATTGATGCGTCACAAATAAAGGATCTGCGCGACCGGTTCTGGGAAAATCTGCAGCAGTCTCTCGGGGCAAGGGTCTCCCTTAACGGACACCCGACGCAGCGCCTCCCCAACACCCTCAGTGTCAACTTCACTGGCCGTATCGGTGCCGAGATTCTCGGTCGCATGCCGCAAGTCGCCGCTTCCACCGGCTCGGCCTGTCACGCCGGTTCGGTGACCCTCTCCCCGGTTCTCGCTGCCATGGGCGTCCCTCTGGAGGAGGGGATGGGAGCGATCCGGTTCAGCCTGGGCCGAGCCACGACCTGGGAGGATCTGGAAGAGGTGATTTACTGCCTGCGTCACCTCTGTTTGTAGAGTCTGGCGACAGTTGCCCATTGATTCATCCAAGAAAGAGCTTTTTCTGCTATGAGCAACATTGCTCTTTCCCCGAGTCAGGCTCGAACCCACCAGATTCGGCTTAGCAGGAAGGTGATCGTTTCCTGTCAATCATCTTGGCTCAGATCAAGACATGATTTGGTCTGAATGCGTTGTTACTGTAAACCCTGTTCAATGGGGAGCACATCGACAACGAGTTTGTTTGGCAAGATCATGCGCCGGCGTTACACATCTGGTTTCAGTGTTCATGAGGATGATCGGTTGGCAGGTCCCTCCTTGCCGTTGCCATCGTTAAAAAAAAGGAGCAGGCTTCGGACCAGTTCCGCCATGAAGTCGATGTCCAGCGTCTCCATGGTGTCTGATGGTAGATGATAGTGCGGATTGCGGTAAAATGCGGTGTCGGTGATCATCACAGCCTTGAAACCCTGATCCCAGAAAGATGCGTGGTCACTGAGACGGATGGCAGGTGTGAGCCAGCCGTTGAAGGGTACGTTGAGCGAAATGGCGGGCAGGGCAGGGTTTTTGTCAAAAGCATCCATCAAGGCGGCTACGAATCTTCGTGAGGAAAGGTTTCCCACGATACCGATGAAATCACCGGTTTCGGGATAGTCCATCAAATTCAGGGGAAAGGGATAGGACTGGCAACCTTTTTGATGACAGGTATAACCCACCATCTCCAGGCAGATCATGCCGTCAAGCCGTTCCTGATTCGCTTTCATAGTACGGGCATGCACCTTGCTCCCCATGAAACGGGTCAAAAAGACGGGCGGCTCCTCCAGGGCAAAAGCAACCAGGCGAATACTCGGCCCATTTTGCAAGAGAGCGCGATTTTGCTGAAGAACGGTCGCCAATTCCAGCAACACCGCCACACCACTGGCGTTGTCGTCCGCGCCTACGGTGCCGGCTACGGTATCGTAATGGGCACCGACAATATAGCGCGGCGAGGAGTTTGTGCCAGGGTTAATTTCAGCAATCACATTGGACACGGATCTGCCCTCGTAGTCATATGTTTCAAATATGGGCTGGAGTCCAAGGTGTTCGAAATGTTCGTAGACGGCGTCCCTGGCTCTGGCGTGCTGGTCCCACGTGCGAACGCTGCGCTCTCCGATCTCTTCGGTCAAAAGGCGCAGGTGGGCCTCGATCCTCTCCATGCTATCTTTTTTTTCAAACTGAAGATCGGCCATGAACACCTCGCCGGCAGGAAGACGGTTCGGAAAAATGGCAATGATTGCTCCAGCCAATAACCAGAGGGCAGCTTTTTTCATTTCCATGGGGCCAAACAGCTGTAACCCAGAAAAAGATCCCCCGGGGTCACCAAACACGTATCTTTCGTTTTATAGATCGTCATAAGCCAGTTCAACAAAAGCATTGACGCGAGACTGCCGTAAGAAAACATCCGCCATGGTGGCGAACATAGCGATGTCAACTCGCTATGTATCTTGTTGTAAGTGCTCGCAGCCTCTTGATGCCTTAGGTCAATTTTTCCAATAACGCTTTGGCCGCCGGTTCAGAAGATGCGGGGTTTTGCCCTGTAATCAGGAGGCCATCAGACACGACATGGGGTTGCCAGTCGGCCTGTTTAGAATATTTCCCGCCATTGTGCTTGAGCATGTCTTCAACCAGAAAGGGGACAATCTCGGTCAATCCGACCGCCTCTTCCTCGCTGTTGGTAAAACCGGTGACGGTTTTCCCCTGAACCACAGAGGTTCCTTCTGCTGTCTTGGGGTGCAAGAACACAGCAGGTGCGTGACATACAGCCGCAACCGGTTTTCCTGCTGCGAGCATCGCCTCAATCAAGGCAATGGAAGATGAGTCTTGGGCAAGATCCCACAGGGGACCATGGCCACCGGGGTAAAATACTGTGTCAAAATCAGCGGCGGCAACCTCAGATAGCTTAAGCGTGTTGGATAAATCTTTTTGAGCCATGCTGTCGGCTTTGAAACGACGTGTCGCTTCGGTCTGAAAGTCCGGGGTATCACTCTTGGGGTCAAGCGGTGGTTGGCCGCCGAGTGGTGACGCGAGAGTAACCTCGGCTCCTGCGTCCTTGAACACATAGTAGGGTGAGGCAAATTCTTCCAGCCAGAAACCGGTTTTTTCGCCGGTGTTACCGAGTTTGTCGTGTGAAGTCAGTACCATCAGTATTTTCATATGACCTCCTGAGAAATGAGTGAATCAGTCTTTAGCAACGTGACAGGTCAAGTCTATCAAAGTTTTTATCTTTAAGCAGGTCGAAGGCGGTCAGTAAGGGGTGAGATTGCGAATATTAGCGTGAGCATTAACCAGTTCCCACCAATGACAGCAAATTGGCCTGGTTTTGTTGCTCCCAACCAGGGCAGAGCAAAATACTCCCCACATAAGATCAGCATCGCAAGGAGGGCGCCGCTCAGGAAAAGTCCGGTATATCTTCTATGTTCTCCTGACAATTTGACAAATGGCATTTGTTGGCTAGAGTTGCAATGCAACCCATTTATCCGCATGAGTTTTCGTTTTTATCCAATAGAACGCACAGCACTCGTATATACGGAGCATTTCTGCTGCCCTTGGTGTGCGGTTACGTACTCCATCAGAAGAGATGTTAACTGTCAGTAGATCGTAAACATTTAACAGGAGGAATCTATGCGAATGAGAAGATTTATCGGATGCGCAGCGACAGCTATTTTTTTGATTTTCGGAATACTCACAGGACCAGTGCTGGCCAAGAAGCTCGTGGTGGCGGTGGATACGGCCTTTGTTCCCTTTGAATTTCGTGATCCGAAAACAGGGGAATACACCGGCTTTGATATTGATCTTTGGGATGCTATCGCCAAGGAAATCGGGGTCGAGTATGAACTGCAGCCCATGGATTTTGTCGGTATTGTACCTGCTTTGCAGACGGGAAGCGTTGATGCTGCGTTAGCTGGAATTACTATCACTTCCGCCCGTGAAAAGGTTGTTGATTTTTCCCATCCTTACTATGACAGCGGCTTGACCTTGATGGTCAGAGCTGACAATGAAACAATCAGGGGTTCGGAAGATGTTGCCGGAAAGAAGATTGCGGTGCGTACCGGCACCACCAGTGACAACCACGCACCCTCACTTAATCCGTCAGAAATCATTAAATTCCCCAACATAGAACAAGCCTATATGGAATTACGTGCCGGCCGTGTTGATGTCGCCATGCACGATACGCCGAACGTCCTTTATTACATCACTACCGCTGGTGAAGGAGCTGTCAAGGCGGTTGGAGAGCGGATGCAGGCACAATCCTACGGCATAGGTTTTCCTTTAGGGAGTAAGTTACGTAACGATGTCAACATCGCTTTTCTCGCATTGGTTGAAGATGGTCGTTATGCAGCAATCTACCGCAAATGGTTCGGTCAGGATCCCAACCCTCGTTAGCTCATAATATTACGGGCGCGGTTCAGTTTTAGAACCGCGCCTTCGTCACACCCATCAGATAATGGTCATAAAGAACGCCTGCTCTTCTTTGTTGGTTGCTGCTGGAAGAGAGAGCTCTTTTCACTGGCAGAAGGCAGGACTTTAACATCTGCCAACATCCTCACTCCGGGGAGTGTATCCAATGGAATTTCAATATGATGTTGTCCTCAACTCCATGCCCCAGCTGATGAAGGGTGTGAAGCTGACTCTGGAAATTACCTTCTATGGTTTAATCGGCGGCACCCTGCTCGGCATTCTCACCGGTTTGCTGCAGGTCTACAAAGTACCGGTGCTGAACTGGGTTGCTTTCACCTATGTCGCGTTTATCCGAGGCACACCGATTGTGGTGCAGGCAATGTTTGTCTATTTCGCGCTACCCCTGGCTATGGGGATTCGAATGAGCGCGCTGAACGCCGCCATTATGGTTCTTTCGGTCAATGCGGGAGCCTATATTGCCGAAATTGTCCGTGGTGCGGTTCTATCTATCAACAAGGGACTGGTCGATGCGGGAATGGCTCTCGGTCTTTCCAGAATGCAGGTTGTCCTTTTCGTTGTCGGGCCACTGGCCTTTCGCCGCATGATCCCTCCTTTAGGAAACCAGTATATTATCAGTCTGAAAGATACTTCCCTGTTTATCGTCATCGGGGTAGGCGAATTAACCAGACAGGGGCAGGAGATCATGGCCTCCACTTTCCGCGCTTTAGAGGTGTGGACCTCTGTCGCTATCCTCTACATGGTCATGACAACATCTCTGGCGTTGGCCTTGCGTTTGTTGGAGCGGAGGATGAAGATTCTATGAGTATGGTTGAATGTAGAACGCTCGGGAAAAACTTTGGAAAAGTCGTCGTCTTGCAAGAAATCGATCTGACGATTGAACAAGGTGAAGTGGTCGTAGTCATCGGCCCGTCCGGTTCCGGAAAATCCACGTTATTGCGATGTATTAACGTTTTGGAGAAAATTACTTCCGGCGATCTGCTGGTGGACGGTAAGAGCGTCAAAGACTCCAAGACCGATGTCCGCTTGATCCGTCTGGAGGCGGGGATGGTTTTTCAGCAGTTTAATCTTTTTCCGCAGATGACAGCACTGGAAAACGTCGCTTTTGGTCCGCGCAAGGTTCGTGGTTTGTCCCGTGCAGAAGCCCGAGATTTAGCCGCTGAATTGTTGCGTAAAGTCGGATTGGAAGATCGGGCGACCCACTATCCATCCGAACTGTCGGGTGGACAACAACAACGGGTTGCTATCGCTCGTGCCCTGGCAGTCAAGCCGAAGCTGATGCTCTTCGATGAACCGACCTCGGCTCTGGATCCGGAACTTAAGGGGGAGGTGCTTGCCGTCATGCGGACATTGGCAGAAGAGGGGATGACGATGGTAATTGTTTCCCACGAAATGAACTTTGCCCTGAACGTAGGAACTCGACTCCTCTTCATGGATGAAGGGAGGATTATCCATGACGGCAAACCGAAGGAGCTGTATGAAAATCCGCCGTCGGATCGGTTGCGAGATTTCCTGCGGCATATTCAATGAAAGGATGCTTGAAATAGGGATCCCCCTGGACGTCCGATACTTTGACCCTTGTGACAAAAGTCGCTGATGTCGCCCCCCCTGGAAAACAACCAGGACAGACTTGAGAATCTGTCCTGGTTGCATTTATTTGCCCGATGAAAAGTACTCCTGCAGAAAGTCGGCCTTGAAAGCAGCGAAGTCGCCAGATTCAATTGCCGTTCGTGCCAGGGCAGTCATGTTCAGATAAAAGCGCACGTTGTGAATAGCGGCCAGGGTTGCCGACAAAATTTCGTTGGCATTAAACAGATGATGCAGATAGGCACGACTGAAGTTGGTGCAGCAATAGCAGTCACAGGAG
This sequence comes from Geobacteraceae bacterium, assembly GCA_007125165.1. Classification (GTDB taxonomy): domain Bacteria; phylum Desulfobacterota; class Desulfuromonadia; order Desulfuromonadales; family Geopsychrobacteraceae; genus Pelovirga. Next base: position 43,367 of record SLDV01000137.1, read on the forward strand.
GGATCTACCGGGAAAAAATCGCGGCGGTAATTGCGATTAGTCAAACGAATTTTGCCGCGTCTGGTAAAGAGGGTGGCACTGCGGGCATAGCGGGTCGGGATAACGCAGTCAAACATATCCATTCCGCGTTCGATCGATTCAAGGATGTCCTCCGGTAAACCGACGCCCATCAGATAACGCGGTTTGTGTTTGGGCATGTAGGGTTCAGTGTCATTAACAACTTTTTTTAACAGTTCCAATCCTTCGCCGACACTGACCCCTCCGATGGCATAGCCGGGAAATTCAAGGGCACTGAGCTGCTCAGCGCATTCACGGCGCAAATCTGGATATACACTCCCCTGGACGATGCCGAAGAGTGCCTGATCTTCACTGCGCTGGTGATGCTTCAGGCATTCCTCTGCCCAGCGCAGGGTCTTTTTAATTGATTTGGCGGAATAGTCGTGAGTGGCAGGATAGGGAATACACTCGTCGAAAGCCATCATGATGTCCGAACCCAGGTCGTTCTGGATCTGCATCGCCTCTTTCGGCCCGAGAAAGATTTCATCGCCGCTGCCTTCATGGCGAAAATGCACCCCATCTTCACCGATTTTTTTGTTAGGCAGGGAAAAAACCTGGAAGCCGCCGCTATCGGTGAGGATCGGGCGTTTCCAGTTCATGAAGCGATGCAGCCCCCCGGCTTTTTTTATCAGCGCCTCACCCGGCTTAAGATGAAGATGATAGGTGTTGGAAAGAATGATTTGCGCTTCCGTTTCTTCAACCTGGGCCGGTGTCATGGCCTTGAGGGCACCGTGGGTGCCGACCGGCATGAAAATCGGTGTTTCGATGGTTCCATGCGGGGTTTCCAGACGCCCGCGTCGGGCGCGGGTTTGCGAATCTTCAGCGAGCAGGGTAAAGTGAAACATTGCAATATTTCTCCGGTTCGGGCTACGGTGCCGACAGGCGCGTCTGATGTATAACAAAATCTACAGCCGCCGGCAATCATAACGGAATGCTCATGCCACTACCAACAACGCCTCCCGTCTGGTTGAATCGGCTGGACTGTGCAAAAATTACTTTTGTTCTTAAGCTTGTCGAAGCTGTTGAGTTGCCGGCGATGGCGATTCTGCAGTTACGGCGTGAATTTACCGGAGTCTTGAAGACACTGGAAGAACAGCAAGGCAGGGAAGTGGTCCAGCCGATTAAGGAGCTGATGTTTCCTGAGCCGGTTGCTGATCCGGTGATTCAACGACAGGTACAGAAACCGCCCGCTGCAGTAATTTTATCACCGGACTGTTCTGTAAGAGGGGCTTTTGTTGAGGACGATCAGATCGCTCTTCCGGCACTATTTATCGGTGATGGCATTGTCTGCATCAATGCGTTTCTACTGTTGCTGCGAACCTTGGGGGAGCGCGGTATTTACTGTGGCCAGGGGCGTTTTGTAGTTGATATCGTGATAGTGAACCATGGCACCGGTGAGGAGATCATTGCCGCTGCTACATCAGCAATCGTCGCGCCGGCGGTTGTTCCTCTGGGCTGGATATTGGATCAGAAGTCATGGCAAGAAGATAAAGTTAAGCTTGAAGTATTGTCTCCAATAAGGCTTATAAAAAAAGGAAAGCCTTTGTTCAGGTTAACCTTTAAAGATTTGCTTACTTCACTTGTGCGCCGCATCAGCAGTCTGGTCGCCATTCATGCTGGATCTGAAATTGAAATGGATCATCGGCAACTTTTTGCACTGGCGGGTGATGTGGAATGCCCTGTTTACGATCTGCAATGGCGCGATTGGCGCCATCTGGAACAGGGTCGCAGAAGCCAGGGAATCGGTGGTTTGACCGGCAGCATGACCCTTGCGGGGGAGGCTCTGGGGGAACTTTTATGGCTGCTGAAGTTGGGCTCTTTACTGCACGTTGGCAAAGGAGCTTCTTATGGGTGTGGTCGATTCAGACTGATCGACGTCGTAGACCAATCTGATATTTTCTCGTAGAATACATGATCGCTTGCAACTACTACTGCTGACGGAGGTGTGGCATGTTCTGGTTTGTTCTGTTTCTCATATTGTTGGGCGGGGGTTTTTATTTCTACCAGAGGATGATAACTCTTGAGCGGCAGATACGCGCTGAGCAGGCATTGGAAAAAGAACGTCAACACTCGGAACGACAAGTTACAGTTCCTGCCCCGGAGTCGGCACCGACACCAGAAACAACATCTCCGAGCGTCACTGCGTCGACTGCTCCAGGCGATCATCCTGTTGAGGGAGAGCAAGATCCTGTTTTAGGCGCTATCCACTTACAGCCCGGAGTACTTCAGGCGGATATTTATGAGCAGTTGCCCGAGCTCAACAAAAAACAGGTCCAGCAAATGATCAGGCAATTAGTCGAAGAGGGTAAAGTCAGGCGTGAACGTGCAGGGAGTTCGTATCAGTTGTATCTGATATAAAGTGCGGAGAAGCAGATGATGTTCTGCTCCTCCGCGTGGTTGTGACTGAGTTAGAGGTTTTTCAGGTTGTAAAAAACTTCTTTGCCGCGAAAGATGGCGGTGTTTTCCAGCTCATCCTCGATGCGTAAGAGTTGATTGTATTTGCCCACGCGATCGGTCCGGCAGAGCGAGCCGGTCTTGATCTGTCCGGCGTTGGTAGCTACGGCCAGGTCGGCAATGGTGGTGTCTTCGGTTTCGCCGCTGCGGTGGGAGATAACTGCTGTGTAGCCTGCGCGTTTTGCCATTTCAATGGCATCCAGGGTTTCTGTAAGGGTGCCGATCTGATTGACCTTGATCAGAATGGAATTCGCTATTTCTTTGTCGATCCCTTCTTTAAGGATTCTGGTGTTGGTGACAAAAAGATCGTCGCCGACGATCTGGATTTTATCACCAAGCTTTTCCGTCAGCAGCTTCCAGCCGTCCCAGTCGTTTTCAGCCATACCGTCTTCGATGGAAATGATCGGGTAGCGTCCCACCAGATCTTCATAGTAGGCTACCAGCTCGGCGGCGGTTTTAAGGGGTTGTTTTTCGTTGGCGAGGTTGTACTTGCCATTCTGATAGAGTTCGGAGGCGGCAACATCCAGGGCCAGGAGGATGTCTTCGCCCGGCTTGTAGCCGGCGGCCTTGATCGCTTCGACAATCACTTCAAGGGCTTCTTCATTACTTTTGAGATTGGGGGCAAAACCACCTTCATCACCTACAGACGTGTTATAACCTTTATTTTTCAACACTTTTTTCAGGGCATGGAATATTTCCGCACCCATGCGCAAGGCCTCTTTAAAGCTGTCGGCCCCGGACGGCATGATCATGAACTCCTGGATGTCGACGTTGTTGTCGGCATGCTCACCGCCGTTTATGATGTTCATCATCGGCAGGGGCAGCTCCTTGGCGTTGCAACCGCCGATATACTGATAAAGAGGGAGGCCGGCGTCTTCTGCTGCAGCTCTGGCGCAGGCCAGGGAAACACCGAGCAGGGCGTTAGCACCGAGCTTGCTTTTGAAATCGGTGCCGTCGAGCTCAAGGAGCTTGCGATCGATACCGATCTGGTCACTGACTTCCCACCCTTGCAATTCAACAGCAATAACTTCGTTGACATGCTCTACAGCTTTAAGCACTCCTTTGCCCAGATAGCGGTTCTTATCGCCGTCACGCAGCTCCAGAGCTTCACGTTCACCAGTGGAGGCACCACTGGGTACCGCTGCTCTGGCGATGACGCCGGAATCGAGGGCGATTTCTACCTCAATCGTTGGGTTGCCCCGTGAGTCCAGGATTTCACGTGCATAGATATCAATGATTTCACTCATCTTTGTCCCCTTGTCAGGAAAGCTGTAAAAAGATATTGTCCGGCCTGTTAAGAATCACAGTCCGGACAGATACAAAAAACTAACTAGACTATTTATAGCACAGGATCTATCTCAGTCGAGGTCTTTTTATCAGGTTAAACAGATGGTATCACAGAGTCCGACACCAGTTCAGTTAAGCGTTATTGTACCGGTACTTAACGAGGCGGTCAGTTTGCCGGGTTTCGTGACCGCGCTACGCCGACAGCGCCAGGTGAATTATGAGATCATCGTTGTTGATGGCGGATCGGCCGATGGCTCTGCAGAAATGCTGGAGCAGGATAGCCAGGTCAGACTGGTTCACAGTTCGCGTGGGCGAGGCCGGCAATTGAATGCCGGAATAGCGGTCGCTCGTGGTGACTGGTTACTGTTGCTTCACGCCGACAGTTTGTTCTCCGATCCTCTGGCCTGGCGAATCGCGATCGACTTTCTCGCCAACCGGTCTGCCGGGCGGGTTGCCGGACATTTTGCCGTGAGTTTTCAGACCACCGGTACGAAAAAAAACAGGGGTTACGACTTTTACGAGCGCAAGGCCAGATCATCCAGGCCGGAAACGATCCACGGCGATCAGGGCTTTCTGCTGCACCGGACACTGTTACCGCAGGTCGGGGGCTTTCGCGAAGATTTGCCGGTGATGGAAGACACGGATTTTGCCGAACGCTTGCGCACGGTAGGGCAGTGGCAGTTGTTGCCGGCAGAAATTCAGACCTCCGTTCGTCGTTTTGAAGCGGAGGGATTGTGGCAGCGCCAGTTGCTTGGTGCCCTGATGATGTGTTTCAGAAGTATCGGCTGGAGCGACTTTTTTGATCGTGCTCCGGGACTGTATCGAGATCAGTCCCAGACGCACAAGTTGCGCCTCACGCCATTTCTTGAGCTGATTGTCGAATTGCTCGGCTCCTTGCCATGGCGAGAACAATGGCGCCTGTGGCGGGCCAGCGGCGACTATGTGCGTCGCCACGGCTGGCAGCTTTTCTTTGCTGCCGACTGTCGCAGGGCTCGCCGTCAGGGGCGGTCGACAGCAGATACTCCCGACTTCTGGCAGTTCTGGGGGGAGCCTGTCTACGAATTGCTGACCGACCATCCGGCCGGTCGTCATCTTTTCACCTTCCTGTTGCGAATGTGGTTTGTTGTCGTCAGGATATGGTTGCGAAAAGTGGAAACGAGATGATTCATGTTCAGCCGGATCTGGAATCAGGGCCGGCCTGCTGTCTTGTCGACGATGGTCTGAATGTGTTAAACATTCAGAACGTTATTGAACGATGGATGTTTGTCGTGGTGGGTCAAGAGGAACAAAAAGTATGAGCCGCCATGGCCTTAAAAAAGGAGATATCAGACGTGTCAGCTTTCAGTGATTTTAAAGTCAAAGACCTCAGTCTGGCCGAATGGGGCCGCAAGGAAATTCTGCTTGCCCAGGAGGAGATGCCGGGTTTGATGGCATTGCGTGATGAATACAAGGGGTTGCATCCCCTTAAGGGAGCACGGATCACCGGTTCCTTGCACATGACTATTCAAACGGCGGTGCTGATTGAAACCCTGGTGGATCTGGGAGCCAGGGTGCGCTGGTGTTCGTGCAATATTTTTTCCACTCAGGATCACGCCGCGGCAGCGGTTGCCGTTGGTCGTGATGGTTCTGTCGAAGACCCTGCCGGAGTCCCCGTATTTGCCTGGAAGGGCGAAACCCTGAACGAGTACTGGTGGTGTACCGAACAGGCACTGTCGTGGCCTGACGGGGAGGTTCCCAACATGATTCTTGACGATGGGGGTGATGCGACACTTTACGTACTCAAGGGGAGTGAGTGGGAGCGTGCCGGCTGTCCGGAGGCTACCGAAGATGATCCGGAAGACTGGCGTGAGATGGTTGCCTGTCTGCGTGCTTCTATTGGCGCCAGTCCGGACAAGTGGAGTCGCAGTGCTGCCGCTATCAAAGGTGTTACCGAGGAGACCACAACCGGTGTCCATCGCCTGCATCAGATGGCAGAAGAGGGGGTCCTGCAATTTCCGGCAATGAATGTGAACGATTCGGTGACCAAGTCAAAGTTTGATAATGTCTATGGCTGCCGCCACTCACTGGTGGATGGCATTATGCGGGCAACCGACGTCATGCTCTCGGGAAAAGTTGCCGTGGTTTGTGGCTACGGCGATGTCGGCAAGGGTAGCTGTCAGTCGTTGCGCGGTCAGGGTGCCAGGGTTATTGTCACCGAGATCGATCCCATCTGCGCCCTGCAGGCGCTGATGGAGGGGTACGAGGTCAAGCGGGTTGAAGATGTACTCGACTTCGCCGATATCTACATTACCACCACCGGCAACAAGAACGTCATCACTCTGGAACATATGCGTCAGATGAAGAACAATGCAATTGTCGGTAATATCGGCCATTTTGACAATGAAATCGAGATGATTGCCCTGGAAAAAGACCCGACGGTCACCAGAGAAAAAATCAAACCTCAGGTTGATCGCTGGGTTTTTGAAGATGGTCATGGCGTAATTATTCTTGCCGAAGGTCGCCTGTTGAACCTGGGTTGTGCTACCGGTCATCCCAGTTTTGTCATGTCCTGTTCCTTTACTAATCAGGTGATGGCGCAGATCGAGCTCTTTACCAATACCGATGCCTATGCCAACAAGGTTTATGTTCTCCCCAAGCTGCATGATGAAAAGGTGGCGCGGCTCCATCTGGATAAACTCGGGGCAAAGCTTACCGTTCTTTCCGACGAACAGTCCCGCTATCTGGGGGTTCCTGCCGCCGGCCCCTACAAGCCTGACACTTACAGATACTGATATAACAAAGAGGAAATGATGTTGATGCCGACGGCAGCCTTCCCGGTTTGGGGCTGCCGTTTTTTATTGTTTGACGCCGAGAAAAAGCCAGATTGCCAGCATGGTAAAAATCAGGTTGGCGGTCCATGCAGCAACAAAGGGGGGAGTGGCTCCAGCGTAGCCGAAGGAAATGATCGCCGACTGGATAATGAAATAGGCCGCACCAATACCAAGACTTAAGCCAACCCCCAGAGCCAGGTTACTCTGGCGACCGCGCTGCAGGGCAAAGGGAATTCCCAGCAACCCCATCACCAGACCGGTAAAAGGCGCGGCCAATCGAGCGTGCAGATCGACACGCTGGCGGGTTGCATCGTATCCTTCCTGCTCCAGCCGCTTTGCCAGTTGTGCCAGTTGAAGGGCGCCGAGTTCAGCATTGAGATCATCCAGCCCGGCAAAATCATCAATCTGGCGATCGATTTTCAGGGGCTGCCGTTCTCCACGTACGGTTTCCACTAAGATTCCCGATTGTGGGTCAAAGTAGCGTTCTATCACCATTGGTGCTATCCATTGCCGGTTTATCAATGAGGCCTCGTCGGCATCGATCCGGCGCAGGATTTTTGCCTCCTGATCCAGTTCAAAAATGGTGATTCCTCTTAACTTTTGTTCTTGAGCCTGCACCAGATCAATGTTGATAATTCGCTGCTCGCTGCGATACCAGATTTTACTGTGGGTCAGGCGAACCTGTTCGCGACCACGCAGCTGAACATCGACCAGCTCATTCAATTCGCGTGTGTTCCAGGGAACCATGTATTCCTGGACGAACAACTGCAGACAGCTAAGCAATATAATCAGGGCGATCAAGGGCCGCGTGATGCGCCAGAGACTGATGCCGCAGGCACGCAGAGCGGTCATTTCGTTCGTGCGACTGAGTCCGCCCAGAGTCAGGACCATACTGGTCAGAATGGCCAGGGGCAGGATCTGGACGAAAATGAAGGGAATGCTGTGACCGATATAAGTGAGGTACTCGCCTGGCCCGGCACCATAGTCGATAAAACGATTGACCTTTTCAAAAAAATCCACCAACAGGTAAATGCCGATAAAGGCACCACAGCAAAGACCGAGGATTCTGACAAAATAGTTCAGAACAAAGCGGCTGATGATGTTCATCTCGAGTCTCCTCGATGACGAACAAACCAGCTTTTCAGGTTGTCCCACAGAACCAGATGTATCTGCACCGGACGCTCAATAGCAGCGCGGTGAAGAAAAAAGCCGCCACCAGCAAGAAAAACCAGGTTCGGCAACCACATGATAACGGCTGCGGGCAGTATCCCTTTGTCAGCGAGGGTTCCGGCAAAACTCAAGAGTACGTAATAAACCAGAAAAACCGCCAGTGCCAACGCAAAGCCGGCACCTTTGCCGGAGCGTTGCGATTGCAATCCGAGGGGGATACCAATCAGAATCAGGATCAGCGGAACACAGGCAATCACGATCCGTTCATGCAATTCTGCTTCGAGGCGGTAACGCTGGCTGCCGGTATCGGCAGCCAGAATGGCCCCCCGTAATTCGCTGACAGACAGTTCACTACGGGAAACCCTGCGCTGTCCCTGTGCGAACTGTGCGGATAAATCGAGATTGATGTCGTAATTGTTGAAGCTGATGGTTTGATACGTATCCTGATCAGTGCCCGCTGGTTGTCTGTGGATATCTCCGTTGCGCAGCCGTAGCGTCAACAGCATTGCGGATGGATTGCTGATAAAAAGCCCTTCACGTGCGGTGATGATCGTCGGAGCAGAGCTGTTGCGTTCATCGGAGATAAAGACATCCCGCATGATTCCGAGGCGCTCATCAAGTCCCTGTGCATAGAGCACGATGCCGGGAAAGTCGTCATTGAATACGCCCGGCTTAACGCTGACGTTGAGGCTGGTTGAGGCAATCTGGAATATCTTGGAGCGGAAGGCGCTTTTGCTTGCCGGTTCAATATACAGGGTGATGGCGCCGGTTAAAAGAGTGAACATCAGGGCAAGAAGCGCTACCGGCCTGACCATGGAGTAAAGGCTGATTCCTGACGCTTTTAGCGCGACATATTCACCGTCGGCGGAGAACCGACCGAAGGCAAGGAGGATTCCCAACAGAAAAGACAGGGGCACAGTAACACTGAAGAAAGTTGGCATCAGATAGGAAAAAAGCTCAATAATATCAAGGGTCGGAACGCCCTTGCTGATGATCATTTCGGTCAGGCGAGGAATTCTGCCAAGCAGAATAACAAAGGAGAAAATCAGCAGGCTCATCAGAGTCGGAATGCTGATTTCACGGAGGATATAACGTTGAATGCGCCAGTTAGACATAGGCGCCGATGTTAGTACAGTGTTGAGTCTGTGTAAATACAACAAAAGCGTCTGCTTTTCTCTCTTCTATTATGCCGGGCCTGCTTTGCCGGGTATCAGTGTCTGGCGGTTTCTTATGTTTTTTCTTGCCTGGGTTGGGGGTGAGGTGTTATAGAAATGCACTTGTCCAAATACACACGCCTCGTGATTCATGCAGGGTGGTCCCTTTTCTATTAATCGGGTCCTGCTGAAGGGGATCGAGGCGGAGGATCAAAAAACCAGATATCAGGAGACGAAACAATGGCCCAAATTTCAATGAAGCAAATGCTCGAAGCTGGTGTGCACTTCGGCCATCAGACCAAACGCTGGAATCCGAAAATGAAACCCTATATTTTCGGGGCACGAAACGGAATATACATCATCGATCTGCAAAAAACGGTTCGTTATTTTCGAACGGCCTATCAGTTTATTCAGGACACGGTGGCAGCCGGTGACAAGGTGCTGTTCGTCGGCACCAAAAAGCAGGCTCAAGATGCTATCAGGGAAGAGTCGCTACGGGCCGGGCAGTATTATGTTGACAATCGCTGGCTTGGAGGGATGCTGACAAACTTTTCCACCATCAAGGCAAGCATCGATCGCCTGAAAAAAATTGAGGCCATGGCGGCAGACGGAACTCTCGATCAATATACCAAAAAAGAAGCCCTGCAGTTGGATCGTGAGCGTGAAAAGCTTGAGAAGAACCTCGGTGGTATCAAGCATATGACCAAGCTTCCCGGCGCTATTTTCATTATTGATCCGAAGAAAGAGGCGATAGCTGTTCAGGAGGCCAACAAGCTCGGCATTCCAGTTGCGGCTGTTGTAGATACCAACTGTGATCCCGACAATATTGATTACATTATTCCCGGCAACGATGACGCCATTCGGGCCATTCGCCTGTTTGCCACTTTGATTGCAGAAGCCTGTATCGAAGGGGCGGATCGTCAAAAGCAGAAAAAGCAAGCGCAAGCTGAAGGCCAGGATGAAGAAGTTGCTGCTGCGGCGGAAACGCCCGCGCCGGTTAAACCTGCA